>CAZHEI010000014.1:0-29231 GCA_964531425.1 uncultured Vampirovibrio sp.
GAACTTATGAATATCTTGGAGAAATGAAAGCTTCAGTTAACCCTCTTGCATATTGTGAAGGTGGTTTCTTGGGTGGTCATTTAAGCATCCACGATAAGATTAAACCATTGTTGAAATCAGCAACCGCTTCATTTGGTATAACAGCATTAAATGAATTACAACAATTGCACAATGGTAAATCACTTGTTGAAGATGGACAATTTGCAATTGAAGTTATGGAATACATCAACAAAAAAGTTGAAGAGTTCAAAGAAGAAGACGGCTACTTATACGCTCTTTACGGAACTCCTGCTGAAAACCTTTGCGGTTTGCAAGTTAAACAATTCCGTAAAAAATACGGTGTTGTAGCAAATGTTTCTGACAAAGGTTATGTTTCAAACAGTTTCCACTGTCACGTTAGTGAAAAAATCAGTCCTATTGAAAAACAAGATTGTGAAAAACGTTTCTGGGATTTGATGAATGGTGGAAAAATCCAATATGTTAAATATCCTATTGATTATAATACAGAAGCAGTTGAAACACTTATCCTTAGAGCAATGGATATGGGATTCTATGAAGGTGTAAACTTATCACTTTCATATTGCGATGATTGTGGTCACCAAGAATTGAATATGGATGTTTGTCCAAAATGTGGAAGCAGAAACTTAACTAAAATAGACAGAATGAATGGTTATTTGTCTTATTCAAGAGTTAAGGGCGACACGAGATTGGCAGACCATAAGATGGAAGAAATCGCAGACAGAGTTTCGATGTAATAAGAAATTAGTCGTTAAAAAGAGGTTGTTTACATAAAACAACCTCTTTTTAATTTTGCATGTAAACTTCAAAATCTTCCATAGGATTTTCACTAACCGCAGTCATTGCATATTCTTCTAATTCGTAATTTGCATAAGAAGCACAAACAGAATCCTCTCCAAGTTTATAAATAGCTTCGTATTGCGTCCATTCTTGATAAAATTCACCAAGAGTTTTTGCTTCAAAACCCATTCGTTCTGAAATTTTAGAAAATTCCCTTAACTTAATTTTTTCAATATCAATTCCACAATTTGTATCAGAAAAAGCTAATGCAATCATCTCTGAAGAATGACTTATTGAAAAATATTTTTCTTTTGACTTTAAAACGGGTTTTTTGTTTTCAAAAATTATTTCACGATTTTCAATCTGATAAACATCTTTAAGTATTTTATCAACCATTAAATACGATAAACAATGAGTCTTTAAAGTATTTTCATCAGAAATCTCTTTTTTTTGGTATTTTTTTAAAAGCTCATTGGAAACTTTATCTGCATTATCTGTTGTTATTATAAAAATATCCATAGACTTATTGTATCATAATATAAACTTTTATTTTAAAGTGGTAGAATAAATATATAGTATTGGAGGTATTTATGATTAGCGAAAAATTACAACACGCATTTAATGACCAAATTAATAAAGAATTTTATTCAGAATATCTTTATCTTGCAATGAAAGTTTATTTTCAAGAACAAAACTTAATGGGATTTGTTAACTGGTTTGATGTACAAGTTCAAGAAGAACATGCTCATGCAATCGGTATGTTTGATTATTTGAGCGAACGAGGTGGAACAATTCAATTAATGGCAATTGACAAACCAACAGTAGAAGGCTCTAATCCTCTCGAAATTTTTGAACAAGTCCTAAAACACGAAGAATATGTTACATCCAGAATCAATGCCCTTTACGATGTAGCAGAAGAAGCAAAAGATAGAGCTGCAATGAAGTTCTTAGATTGGTATTTAAAAGAACAAGTTGAAGAAGAAGCTTCTGTTGGAGGGGTTCTTGCAACATTAAAACTTATAGGAGATGATAAGAAAGCATTACTAATGCTTGATAAAGACCTTGCAACAAGAACATTTGTTGCACCGGTTATAGGTTAGTATAATCGACAAAAATAAGAAAAATGGGGGCATAATCTTTGATTATGCCCCCATTAAAATAGTAAATTCCTAATATTTTATATCAATTTTTGAAAGAAAGTATCATACTCCATGTATCTCAAATTATTTTATTATTGCACATGCCAACATCTTTACAAAACTTAACCCTGCAATCGGAGTATGAAAACATGCACGTAGCATGGGTTTCCATGGTTTCATACACCTCAAACCATGTAAGCATGGCAGTTTTGCATGCTCCATCATGCTTAAACTTAGTAGTGTTCAGCGTTTTGTAGTATGTAAAAAACTGTTTACAATTGACTTTTGATGGGTTGAAAAAGCTATCTTAGGCAATATAATAGAAATATAGTTGAGAAAATCCTACGAGATTTGGGGAAGTTTTATAAAAAGCAAATATCAGCATTAGCTGTTTTGGAGGAATAAGTGTTTAAAAGTCGTGATATGGGAAGAGCTATTGCCGTCAAAAGATGGACACCAACGGCATTAGAATGTTATAAAAGAGGCTGTAACTGCGAAGGTTGCTTCTATAGTGATTTTTTTAGTGCAACTGCACAAAAATGTCAGATGAAAGCAGCTGTTCTTGAACTTGTTAGAACAATCGGTACACCTAACGTTGAATTACCACAAATTTTAGAATAATATACAAAATTTGATTTACCCACTTTAAAAACTAAAAAAAATATTGTACAATGGTAAGGTAGACATTAGGAGGTGTAAATGTACATACACGTAACAGGTAAAAACATTGAGATTACAGATGCTATCAAAGCTTACGTAAAGGAAAAAGTAGGTAAAGTGGTTGAATACTACGACCAAATTACCGGTATCGACGTAGTTTTATCTGTAATTAAAAACCCTGCTGCTTCAGGTAAGCACATTGCAGAAGTTTCATGCAAAACAAACAGCGGAGTAATTCGTTGTGAAGAATCAGCTGATTCTATGTATGAAAGCATTGACTTGCTTGCAGAAAAAACAGCTAGACAAGTTAAGAAATTCAAAGACAAAGCTTTGGGTTCTGACAAGTCATCTATCCGTACTCCGGAAGCTGAAGAAGCAGTTGTTGCAGAAGAAGAGGCAGTAGAAAGTTAGGAGAATAGGGGAAAAACCCTGTTTATAGTAGAAAAGAATGATTAACAACAAAAAAGTTGTAGTTATAATGCCTGCTTACAATGCAGAAAAAACTTTAGAAAAAACTTATAATGAGATTTATCAAAATTTCGTCGACGAGATTATTCTTGTCGACGATTTCTCTTCCGATGAAACAAAAGAAGTAGCGAAACGACTTAATATAACAACAATTGTCCATAAAAAGAATTTAGGTTATGGCGGGAATCAAAAATCATGCTACCGTGCTGCACTAAAAGCCGGTGCTGATATTGTTATAATGCTTCATCCGGATTATCAATATACACCAAAGCTAATTCCTGCAATCGCATCAATGATGGCTTTTGGCGAATATGATGCAGTAATTGCTTCAAGAATGTTAGGCAATTCGGCGCTTAAGGGTGGCATGCCATTATATAAATGGATTTCCAACAGATTTTTAACAGAGTTTCAAAATTTTGTTATCGGACAAAAGCTTTCAGAATATCATACGGGGTTTAGAGGATTTACAAGAGAAATTCTTGAAACACTTCCGCTGGAAGATTGCAGTGATGATTTTATTTTTGACAATCAAATGCTTGCATTGATTTTGTATAATAATTACAAAATCGGAGAAACTTCTTGCCCGACAAAATATTTTAAGGAAGCGTCTTCTATTAATTTTATGCGTTCCTGTAAATATGGATTGGAAGTTTTATATGTCAGTTTGAAATACAGACTCGCTAAAATGGGATTTGGAATAAAACTTTTCAATAAAAATGGAAAAGTTTTGGATTTAGAAAAAGAAATGGAATATTATTATAAAAAATGAAAATAGTTTTGGCATCATCAAATAAGCATAAAGTAAAAGAAATAAATGCAATAACAAAAGGTTTAGGTATAGAATTTATTTTACCTCCAGCTGGTTTTGACCCGATAGAAGACGGTAATACTTTTGAAGAGAATTCTTTAATTAAGGCTCGTGCAGCGTGGGAACTCGGTAAAACTTGGACTTTAGCAGATGATTCCGGACTTTGCATTGATGCGTTGAATGGCGCTCCGGGGATTCACTCAGCAAGATACGCAGACACTCCTCAAACCAGAATCGACAGAGTTCTTGCCGAAATGAACAATGTTGAAAATCGTTCAGCAAGATTTAAGTGTTGTATGACACTTTTAAATCCTAGTGGAGAAGTTGCATTTTCCTATACGGGAGTTTGTGAAGGCTCAATAATTAATGGTCAAAGAGGAGTAAACGGCTTTGGTTATGACCCGATATTTTTACTGGAAGGTTCAAATAGAACTATGGCAGAGCTTTCAGAAGATGAAAAAAACAATGTTTCTCATAGAGGAAAAGCTCTTACTCAAGTGCTCAAATATTTACAAACTCTCTAAAAGAAAATAAACAAAAGTTCAAATCTATGCTATAATATCCACACATGGAATAGCGAGGAATTTTTAATGCAAGAATTTTTTAATGATAATGTTCAATCACTTGAAACATATATTATGTTTAAAATAAAGGAAACTGTTGCAAAGATTACACCGGAATTGGTTGCAAAAAACAGAGCTCCAATATCGTTGGCAATGGGTGCTCCAACTCAGGCACCGCCAAAATTTGTTGTTGATGCATTAAAAAATGCTCTTGATATTGATGGAATTCATACATATTCAACTCCACGAGGAGAAAAGTATTATCTTGAAGCAATTGCAAAACGTATGAAAACACGTTTTAGTGTAGATATTGACCCAACTTGCGAAATTTTCTCATTAATTGGTTCAAAGGAAGGTATTGCGAATTTTATGCGCCTTCTTATAAATCCGACTTCCATCCGTGAAGATAAAGATATTATTATGATTCCTGACCCAGGATACGCTTCCTATAAAGAATTTTTAAAAGTTTCTGGTGGGTTGGCATATCCAATTCCTTTGACAGCTGAAAATAATTACATGCCTGATTTGGAAGAATTGTTGATTAAAATGGAATCTGAAGGATTAAATCCAAAGAAGATAAAAGCTCTTGTAATTAATTATCCTAACAATCCGCTTGGAGCAACCGCAACAAAAGAATATTTAACAAAAATTGTTGAATTTTGCAAAAAACATTACATAATTCTTGTATCAGACGCAGCTTATTCAGAAATGTATTTTGAAGAAGAGTTAAAACCTATTAGTATTTTTGAAATTGATGGTGCAAAAGATATTGCTGTTGAATTTTTCAGTTTTTCAAAACCGTATGCAATGACAGGCTGGAGATTAGGCTGGGTTTGTGGAAACAAAGAAATTGTAGGAATGTTTGGAAAACTAAAATCAACTATTGATAATGGAATTTTTAAACCATTGCAAAAAGCTGCTTCCGAAATATTGAATTCTAAAGAAGGAGATGACTATATTAAAGAAGCAAATGCAAGCTTTAGAAAACGTCAACAAATTCTGGTTCAAGGGTTAAAAGAACTTGGTTGGAAAGGGTTTAATGTACCGGATACAACTTTCTATTTGTGGTTGCCAATTTCTCCAAGATATAAAACCTCTCTTGAATTTACGAATGATTTAATGCATAAATCAGGAATTGTTGCTGTTCCTGGGGATGCTTTTGGAGAATATGGAGAAGGATTTTTCAGAGTTTCAATTGTATGCTCAGAAGAACAAATTCATGAAGTTGTTAGAAGAATGAAAGAAGATGGCTTTGTTTTCTAATAAACAATGAATTGAAGAAATAAAATTAAACAATTTTCACCATTAAATTGCCAATTAAAAAAAGTGTCGTTGGGCAAGTATGTCCAACTTACAAGTTATAATGTCATCCTGAAAGCGTAGAAAATAAGGATGTAAGTCCGTAATTTTCAAGCTGTTCAGGATCTGACCAAAACATAAGTATCATGCCAAGTTGGTAAGATCCTGAAATACGCCTTATTTATTATCTCAACTACAAATACAATGTCTAATTTTGTCGGCGATTCAGGATGACAATATAATTTATAGTAACCCCCGACTCACTATTCACTACTCACTATTCACAAAAACGTAACCACTTGGTCACTTGGTCACCTAGTCACTTAGTCACTTATTTTGACTGTTACCAATATTTGACTTTTAAAAATATATTATTATACATTTATCAGCTCCCTCAATTGGATGATTTTAATAAAATTTACTAAAGTAACTATATGAATATGTCGTCTAACATGGGAGAAATGAGGTAATAAAATGCAAATTAACGGCGGTGTAAGATTCTGTGAACAAGGAATGAAATCCTCTATACGTGCAATGCATGTACAGAGTGAAGTTCTTGGGATGATTAACGAAAATGTTGCAGGTTTTGATAAAGTTGGTTTTCAACGTAAAGAGCCTGTTGTGTCTTCTTTCACTGAATATATCGGTATTCATGGATTATCTCAAACTGTTGATGACCAAGTCGGTCGTATTATGGTATCTAAGAATCCACTTGATATAACAATGGCAAACAAAGGATATTTTCAAGTTCAAACTCCGGAAGGTGTTAAATTAACTCGTGACGGCAGATTTAAACTTGATAAAATTGGAAATCTTCTTGATTTGGAAGATAATCCCGTACTTTCTGATGCAGGTATGCCAATACAATTACCTATAGTACCTGATAATCCAGCAGAAGTTCTCGTTAACACAAAAGGAAAAATCAGTGTTTATGACAAAACAAATGGCGGACTGCTTGATGCAGGTTTTTTGGGAATTGTAGATTCCAACGGTCTGGCAGTTCTAAATCCTGATGTTAAACAAGGTTATAACGAACATTCTAACGTAGTTTTGCAAAATGAGTTTTTAGCAGTAAAACCTGTAGTAAGAAATTTTGAAGCAAATCGTCAAATTTTCTTAATTGAAAGTACCAATTTACAAAAAGTAATAAGCCAGCTTGGTTCAAGCTCATAGGAGAAATAAATTATGTATAACATGCAAGCAGTAATCAGAAAAAGCATAAATAACACCACAATGCAGTTTGAACGACTTGGCTACATTGCAAATAATATGGCAAACTATAACACTGTAGCTTACAAAACAAATCGTTTTGAGCAACTTATGCGTGAAGACGGTTATGTCGAGGGTGCAATTAGAACAAATGCCCTAAAAGGTTCAATAAGAACAAGTACAAATCCTTATGACATCGCAATTGATGGAGAAGGTTATATTCCGGTTGTTTCTCCTGATGGAGAAATCCAATATACAAGAGATGGTTCTCTTAAACGTGGAGAAGGCGGTTATCTTGTTACGGTTGATGATTGGATGGTTGGTGATGGAATCAAGATTCCTGCAAATTCTTATAAGTTTGAAATTAAACCCAACGGAGATGTTATAAACTATGACTATGCAGGCTCACTTCCTGAAAAAATAGGAACAATTCCTATTGTTCAATTCGATTGTCCGGAAGGTTTAGAACAAGGACACAATAACAAGATGGTTATTACAGAAGAATCTGGGAATCCTGTTATTGTAAAAGCTGACCAAAATATTAAACAGTATGCAACAGAAGTTTCAAATACAAATATTTATGACGAATTGAATGATTTAATGCGATTAAACACTTCAATGATTGCAAGTTTAAACTTGATGAAAGTTGCAGACGATATGTACAACAAGTCAATTAATATCAGAGAATAATAAGAAAACAAAAGTAAAACTACAAGGAAACAAAAAATGACATTTACAGCTTTAGATTCAATGGGAAAAACCAGTTTAATGCTTGATTTGATTTCACAAAGACAACGAGCATTAGGTGCTAATATTGCGAACATAGATACCCCTGGGTATGTTAGACGTGATATTGATTTTTCACAATATCTCGGAAGTATGAATAGCCCGATTGAAACAAAGCTATCAACTGCCCTTGGACCATCAGGAGTAATTGAAGACCGACGAGAACAGGAAATTGATATTGCGGAAGAACTCGCAGAAATCCAAAAAAACTCGTTAATGTATACAATGGCAACTCGTAGAATGTCAAATATTATTACAGAGATGAAAACAGTAATCAATATAGGTAAGTAATTTAAAAATATTTTAATTTTTTATAGAAAGGCAAAAAATGTCTATATTAGAATCAATGAACATCGGCTCAAATGCACTAAAAGCACATGGATTAAGACTTGATATCCATGCAAAAAACATTGCCAATATTGATACACCGAATTATGTTCGTAGAATTCCGGTATTAAATGCATCTGAAGATATTTCATTTCATGGTTTAATGAATACAATGAAAAATGATGTTTTTGGAACAGGAACTTTACCTTATTTGCAAGGTGGAGTTGTGTTTAACGGTTGTGTTGAAGACCCGACTATCGGAGAAAGAATCTATTCTCCAGGGCACCCTGATGCAGATGCAAATGGTTACATTAGAGCCTCAAATGTAAATGCCATGGTTGATATGGCAGATGCAATTATGGCACAAAGAGCTTATGAAGCAAACTTAGCTTTAATTAATATTTCCCGCTCAATGGCATCTAAAGCAACTGAAATCGGAAGATAAATTTAACTTACTTGCCTACTATCTCAAATATCGCTTTACACTTTGCAAATACAGATTCTGCGTCTTTCAGATAAAGCATATTTGGACCGTCACAAAGAGCACAATCAGGATTTGGATGAACTTCAAAAAACAAAACATCCGCTCCTGCTGCCATTGCACAGTTTGCAAGCACCGGAACAAATCTTCTATCTCCGCCCGTTGAATCTCCATTTGACCCCGGCATTTGTACGGAATGAGTTGCATCAAATACAACAGGATAACCAAATTCTTTCATTATTGGAATAGCTCTAAAATCTGAAACAAGGTTATTATAACCAAAGCTAACTCCTCTATCAGTAAGCATTATTTGATTATTTCCGCTATCCTCAACTTTTTTTACAAGTGATTTCATTTGTTGAGGAGCTAAAAACTGCCCTTTTTTAATATTAACTATTTTACCTGTTTTTGCAGCTGCTACTAACAAATCAGTCTGTCTGCATAAAAAAGCAGGTATTTGCAAAATATCAGCTACTTCTGCCACAATCGCAGCTTGGTCAGGAGTATGAATATCCGTAACAATAGGCACATCAAATTCTTCTTTAATTTTTGCAAGTAATTCTAACCCTTTTTCCATGCCTAATCCACGATAAGAATTGATTGATGAGCGATTCGCCTTATCATAAGAGGATTTAAAAACATAATTTACATCAAGTTTTTCACAAACTTTCTTAAGACCTTCTGCTGTTTCTCGCATTATATCTAAAGATTCTATCGCACAAGGTCCGGCAAGAATGGTTAATTTATCTCCGCCTATTTCAAAGTTTTTAAGTTTCAAAGTCATATTTTACCTCTTATTTAACGACAAATGATGTTTAATTTAGGTTTATACATCCCATCTTCCGCAAGTTCCACCCCAGCGAGCAATGATATTACCCTTTATATCTCCAATTTTTTCAACATGTCCAACAGGTTCAGAACCTTCTAAAATCGTAATAACTTCACAATTATTAGAACAACCTGTACATTGACAAGTTACAGATTGGAATGTCATATTACCAACTTCCCAACCCTTAAATTTAGTCGGAACTTCTGTGTACTGATGATTTTCCATTGCCAACAATGCTGCACCGATTGCTCCCATTGTTTGATGGTTTTCCGGAACAACGATTTTTGTATTCAAAGCTTCTTCAAAAGCTTTAACCATGCCGGAATTTGTTGCAACTCCACCTTGGAACGAAATTGTAGGAAGAAGTTCTTTTCCTAAAGCTAGGTTGCTCAAATAGTTACGAACAAGAGCTTGACAAAGCCCATATAACAAATCTTCAACAGGATAACCTAACTGTTGCTTGTGAATCAAATCAGATTCGGCGAATACACCACAACGTCCGGCAATACGGGCAGGGTTTTCTGAACGTAAAGCTGTTTCTCCAAACTGTTCAATCGGAACATTTAAGCGTTGAGCCTGATGGTCCAAAAAGCTTCCTGTACCTGCTGCACAAACTGTATTCATAGCAAAATCAGTAACAATACCATCTCTCAAGATAATAATTTTACTATCCTGACCACCTATTTCAAGAATAGTTTGTACCCCAGGAATATTGGTACTAGCAGCTACTGCGTGAGCTGTAATTTCGTTTTTGATAACATCAGCTCCAACAAGCGCACCGGCAAGATTTCTTCCGGAACCTGTTGTTCCGACACCTTGAATATTATAATCATGTACTGCTTGAAGTTTAATTTGTCTCAATCCTTGTTGAACCGCATCAACAGGTTTCCCTGCAGTTTTCAACATGTAAGAGTCAATATATTTACCTTTTTCATCTACAAGAGCCAATTTTGTTGTAACTGAACCAACATCTACCCCTAAATATACGTTTAAACTCATCTTTTACCTTCTTCCATTAATATAAAATAAGTATAACATAAAAAAGATGGGATAAACCCATCTTTGTATAATTGTATATTGAGCAATGTGTGTATTCTATTAATCACTAAATGTCTTGAAAGTCTTTTCAATGTTATCTTTAATAACCTTCTTAACTGCATCCATTTCTGTAGCAAGGGCGTTTTGTTCAGTATCAAGTTGCTTCAATCTTAATTCCAAAGTTCTGTCTTCTTCCTGAATAATAGAAGTTTTTGCATTGATATCAGCAATTTCTTTTTCATACTGTTGAACTTTATAGTTGTATTCATTCATTGCATCTTGATAAGCTGCTTCATCAGTTACGGTCTCTGTATTCAAGGAATAAATAACACTATCATCATCAAATTTTACAGAAGTAAAACGACCATTACCATCAGTTTCTAACAAAGCATGATTTGTTTCTTCTATTTTTGTTTGCAAATAAGTTGCGTTATAATAAGCTAATTTTTCTTGATTATCAATTGGTCTTGAATAATCATTACTTGACTGCATTGAATATGTTAAATCGGTCAAATTTGTATAATATGTTGTACCGTTCATTTGGAAAGAATAAATTCCTTCTCCATTGTAAACAAGATTTCTGTCTGCATCAAAGCTCAAATACTGCGCCATATTAGAATCAGGACAATCTCTTAAAATTTGCGCAAGTTCTGTTGCTTGATCTTCTGTCAGAGTATCTAATTCGGTTAATTCACAGTTTCCAACATAAGCCGGCTTATAAACAGTTGAATAATCTTTCGGTTCTGCAATTTCATTTTCTAAGAAGAAATGCCAAGTACCTGTTGAATCTTGATAACCGTAAACAGCATCTGTCGTAAGTGCACCATCCGTTTTTGCTAAACCTTGAGCTTCTTCAAAATCCCTCAAAGAGTTTTCAAGCTTTGTATCCATTTCCATGCCGGCAACAGCAGAATAGGTTCTTGTATCACCATTATCAGTTGTTATTGTATAAGTTTTGTTATTAGCATCATAAGTTACGACCGGATTTTGATTTTTAAAATCATCAATTGTTACTTGACCTTTAGTTTGTACTTGAGGGTCATTAAGCAATTTTTGAGAACCCGTATAAACATTTGTATAATAGTAGTGATTAACAATATAATTGTAATTAGGATCAGCCGAAGAAAGTTGTTGCCAGCTATCAATTACAGATTCATTTGTACCATCTGAGTAAGAATATTGAACTTCTGTATAGTCAGTTGTTTTTGGTGCAACAGGGACTTCCAAATCAAGCATTCTATTAAACAAATCCGCACTTTGGTTTGCAAGAGCCGTTCTTGCTTGGTTAATTTGTTGCCCTTCATATTCTGTATTGGTTTTTCTTGCCGTTAATGCCAAATATCTGGCTTGTGATGCTGCCATTCCCATAATGGAATCTCCTATGTTTATTATGGATTTTGTTATACCGTCCTGAATTTAGACTCTAGTTTTTATTTTTTTAATTATTTTTTATATAAAGTCAACATGGAAAACGGTTTAATATCAACTAAACTTTAATAAATAACAGAAAATTCATACATAAGGACTAGGAAATTTAACAGTAAAACAGGAATCCAGCCTTAAAAATTTTTTCCAAATAAGCGCAAAATTATTTTTTACGTGTTTTAATTAGGTATGAACATTCAACCTATTAACTTAAATACCTATAATACGAAAAATACAAATTTCAAATCTACTTATCCGGTTGTGCATTGGGTTGCAGAATCTAATGGAAGCTATGCACCCGTAGTTTCAATGGAACTCACTAAAAAATTGCAACGAATCCTCGTAGGAGTGTTAAACCACTCAAAGAAAAATACTCAGGGGCAAGTTGGAAATTCAATTATAGACTATATCTCAAAATGTGATTTAGATTATAGAAGAATGCCAATAGTAAGAACTTTTTATGATAGAAAAGGTGGTTTTGATAAAAAATTCACACCATTTGCACATCTAATAACAGGTTATGACGCAAAAGATTTTGACAATTGTTATGGAAAGGCAATTGGAGAAGCGAAAGCAAATGCGCCACGAAGAAATGGAAAGCCGGAATCCGCAGAATTAAAACAAGCTGTAATAGATTACTCTTTGGGTGGACAGAAATTTGTTAACAACAAAAATAAAAAATTATATGACAATAATGGCTTAGAGTATGGATTGCACACAAAATTTCAAACAATCAGAAGTAAAACAGGAAAGATTAAGGGCTACCAGTTGGTCGATGTAAAGTTTTGCCCTGAAAAAGGACCTAAAAATCCATTTGTGAGAACAGGAATAGTAAAACTGGAAGATTTGTAGCCTATACTATCACAGCAAAGTTAAAATTTTTCGCTTTTTAACCCCCCAAAAGGGTTAGATTAATAATGGAACCTTATCATACCACAGGAAAAACACTTGACTTCAAAAAATGAGCATGTATTATAAGAATATACCTGCGGGGGTAATTCAGTGGTAGAATGCCTCCTTGCCAAGGAGGATGTCGCGAGTTCGAGCCTCGTCTCCCGCTAATTAAAAAGACTCACCTTTTGGTGGGTCTTTTTAATTTGTTGAAATAATGGATTGAACAAGCTTTTTGCGAGTTGCGTGAGCGAGCTGAGGCTGGAGCGTTTTGCGATTGTGTTAAAAACACTAAAGCAAAATGCGGAATTGCCGTTATATGCGAGCGAACAAGACACGAGCCTCGTCTCCCGCTCCATAAAGAAGAGTCCTGAAAGGGCTCTTTTTTATTTGTTGAAACATACTTAATTTTGTATTACACTACTGAAAAGTAAATCTAAAAATTGTATCAGTGGTGGTGTATCGTGTTAATTAATAATCAACAATTAAAATTTTTAAACTTCAAAGTTAATAATAAAAAAAACATTACTTTTCGATCCAATCTAACTACAAAAAATTTAGCTAGTATACAAGCTGATATGTTTGTAAAAACTTCAGCTTTCAAATCATTTCTTTCACAAATTGAAAATAGTTATCCTCAAGAAAAAATAATGGATGTTCTTCTAAATTCAGCTGTACCAAAAAATTTTTTAGGCAGTGGACGATGTGCCAAAGTATATGAAATACCTAATGTTAAAGACTTTGTAGTAAGAATTTTGCACAACACAAAGCCTGAAAGTTTTTCTAGGCACGAAATAAAAATGGTTGAAGATGAATTTCCAAACCATAACTTTGGACAAAAGATTGCAGATAATGGTCATGGAATTACTATATTAAAACGAGTTCTTGGTCAATCACAAGGCTTTTCTAACCCTGGTGAAAAGGATAACAACGGTGCATTGCGAATAGAACACGCCCAGACTGTTTTAAACCAGATTGCGGATATGGCAAAATTCCCACAAGAAAGTTTTAATGAATTCGCTCTTAAAATTAAAGAAATAAACAAATCTTCAAAGTACATACTGGATTGTCTAAATGCAAACAACTTATTAGTCGACAAAGAAAATCAACAGTTTAACATAGTTGATTTATCCGAACGTCAGAAATTCACCCCTTTGATAGGTTGCACACAAGATTCCGGTGATATGATATCTTTATTGTTAAATGTTCCTTTTCACAGAAAAGTTTATGATACTTTACCAACTCAAACAGAAAAAGATCTATTGATTAAATCTTCTAAAATCATAATGAACAAAGTATATAGAGCTGCAATTACAACAAATCTTGAAAAATCGAAGAAAGACGGAATAGAGCGTTTGGCAATGCTAAATGATTTTTGCTTGAAAATTTTTAAAACCGATTTTATGTTTTTAAAACGTTATGAGGGTTTTCATACTTTATATCAGAAATAAAACAAATATCTGACAATTTTGAGTAGCAGGTTGTTTGGTAAGAATGCACAATCAATGGACCTACAACTTGCATTTTTGCGGGATTTGTATTGCAATAATTGCGGATGCTCAATTTTAATTTTTGCGGAACAATCACGTTTAAAAGATAGCAAGAAACAAGTATTAAATCAGCTTTAAAAACAAAACGTGTAGTCATTCTATCCAGTTCTAGGCAATGTGGCAAATACCGCACGCAGTTCAATATTGTCTTTTTACACATACCCAACAGGAATTGCGTTTGTATTTTCTGTTATTGGAAAATCTTCTCTACAAAGGCAAATTATCGCACCTTCGCCTAGTTTTTCTTCCGGAATAACAGCAAAATGTTTAAGCATACTTTTATCGGGATTTGCAGACTTTTTGATTTCTATTGGATATAATTTCCCATTTATTTCAATTATTACATCAATCTCTTTTTTATCTTTATCCCGATAATGTTCGTTCTTTATACATACAGACCTCGACTATTATGCATTACCATTTTACAATAGTCGATTTAACGGTAAAAGTCAAAGTTCATAATAGTTTGTATGCTAATAAATAAATATCAAATTTTCTTTTTGTTATCCGTACAAAGACAAAGCATAAAACTCAATCACCTTAGTATATAATTTATTTATCATAAACGATTTTAATTTCGTCACAAATATTCGACTCTCTTTTGAGTTTATAAAAAGTATAATTCTTCTTATTATTATTTACTGAGATTATAGATTTTGTTTTAAACCCAAATTTTTCATATAGACGTATAAGCTCAGGTTTATTTGAATCAACTGCACAAACAATATTTTCATATTTAAAATTTGAAAGAAATTCTCTCATCTTAAACATTGAATCTTTTAGCAAATTGGTTTTACGAAATTGCGGATGAATAAAGAAATCAAAAATTGCCGGCTCATTATCCATTGTCCCCAAAGAAAAACCACCTATTTCCTTTTTTGATTTTTTTGAAAAAATCTCAAATTTTTTACTGTCAACACCTTTTGTTATCTGAATATCATCAATGTTTTCAGTTTCATTTATTTCATATTTATTGATTGGCATTCGGGCAAGTTTCTTTATCGCCTTCAATGTGTCTATTATATTTTGGGGGTGCAATTCAGAAATTAAAAAAAGTTTGTCTAAATTACGCTTCAAACTGATTTGTGTTAACATTAAAACTGTTCCAGAACATTCCTGAAAAGAAACATTCTCCGTTTTTTTTGCTAATAAATCGGTTTTTAAAAAGTTATCATATTCTTGCAAAACTACCTTGTAGCTACTATTTCCAAGTTGCTTTTTTATATAATTTCTGGTTTTGAGGGGTAACCCACTTTGTTGGCTTTGTTGTACAAGGTTCCTAAGCATTGACGTTTTCATATCTTTAATATTCTAATTCCCGATTTTTTAATTACTTACAAATTAAAATCAAACCTTAAATTAACATACGAGCCTATTGTTTAATCTTGACAATTTTATATTCTCTTTGACCAAAGAAGAAATTTTTAATTCTATCCACAAAACACATAGGTTCAGGACGCCATTTACCTATAGCATAGGCAAACTGCACATCAGAAGACACAATTTGTGGCTTTCTGCCTTTTTCTATTATCAAATATTCTTTTTGGTCAAATCCTTTGCAACTATTAGGAACATCCGCTTCTCTTATCCATCCATCATCTCCGAATCTGGTATAAATATTTCGAAGTCTTCTGAAATATTCTACTTCTTTTTTTATTTCCGGATGTCTGAGTACATTTAATTTAACAATTGCATTATGAATCCGTGGAGGCAACGAGTAATGTCCACTTTTTTCAATAATTTTATCAGCAAGCTTATTTGCTAATTCAGATTTAAATCCAAAAGTTACGTTTCCAGAATTATTAACATTTTGATTAAATGAAACCCGTTGAACATTCATATAGTTTACCCCTTTTTCAAACACACAACATTAGATAAGTATTTTTTCTAATTATAAAATAACTTTTTTTAAAAGTAAAATTTTATTTTGCGTTCAAAAGGGTTTTAGAAAAAACTTTATGAGATGTACTCGGAGCTCCTATACCGACTTGTAGTCTGCACCTATGTACACCGACTAATTACCAGAGGTGCTTTCAGCACCCTATTGGGTTGCCATTTCCATTGCTGATTGTAAGAGGTCTTTATTTGTCTTAATCAAAGCATTAACAAGCTCCATTTGGACTTTTGCCATTTGATAATTAGCCATATTATCCTTAAAAGAAGTATTAGATTGCTCCAATAATCCTGAACGAATTTCCCCTCTACCGACAACAGGCTTACCGGAATCATCTGTTTCTATAAAAAGACCATCTTTTATTTCATATAAACCACTTGGATTGTGGAAATTAGCGGTTGCAATTTTATATAAAGGTACTGAACGATTTCCACCATCAGCTTTGCCATAAATTGTTCCATCATTTTTGATTTCATACTCATCATACTTTCCTAGGAACTTACCGTTATTTGGGTCAATCCAAAGCTTGATGTTTGTAGTCGGAATACTCATGGCACCACCTTTTAGTGCAGTTTCTTCATATAAATCTGCACTGATGGATTTTGTTCCAGCCATAATTTCGCCTTTATCATTCAAGATATAACCTTGAACATTTGCACCATTCTTGGCTTTGTAAACCCCTTCTGAGTCAAAAGTAAATTCACCCAAACGAGTGTAATTCACATTTCCTTCCGGAGTTCTTAAGACAAAGAATCCTGTTCCTTCAAAGAATAAGTTTTCATTTGAAGTTCCGGGTGTTGACTTACCTTGACCAAAATTTTTAACACTATGGTCTATAACAGCACCACCCAAGAAAGTCTTGAAATTAACCTTATTTTCTCTAAACCCTGGAGAATAGCAGTTTGTAAGGTTATCTGCAAGGATATCCATCCATTGAGTTGTTGCTTTTTGAGTATTAATCGCTGTCGTGTAAATATCATTCATTGTTGCGATCCTTCTTTCTGTTGTTTTCTTTGTCTGAATTTCTTCGTTCTCTTTGGTTTAATGAATCGTAATTAATATTATTTTCATCAAACCTTTGTTTAAGAATCGGAAGATTTTCTTTTAAATAAGCTTCTGCTACCTGTGAAGACGGAAGGAAATCAGCAGTAATTTTTCCATCTCTTGATATTCTTATAATGACAGAAATATTATTGTCAAAGTTTATTCTTACCGGTTGATTTGTTTCCATTGATTTTGCTAACATATCAGCCAAAGTTTTTGAAACCTGAACAGACTTTTCTGCTGATTTTGGAGCAAGATTATTCATATTGATTTCGCCATTCTCAACTAAATTTGCAAACACCTCAACATCAGCTTCATTCATAACGACAGTATCATATTTTACGATATTTTCAATCTTTATACCATTTTGAGAATCAACTTTTTTGATTCCTTCTTCGTTAGTTACTGTTTTTGTATCTTTTAACACTTGATTTCGATTTGCCATTGCTATATTTTCTGCCAAGGTTGAAAGTATAGCAGCTTCTTCTGCTAACTCTTGAGCAGAAGAGGATAAAGTCGAACCGGAGTTAGTACTTTCAGAATCATTATTCATAAACGAAGAAAACGGCTGACCATTACCTGAAAAATTCATATTAGGATTCATTTGAGGTAATATGTCTTTGTTATCTTGGATATTCATATCATTATTTATCATATCGTTATTATCGGCAAAATCTTTATCATTCTTGATATAACCGGATAGTTTATCCTCTGATTGGTTGAATTCTTCTACGATAGAATTTAATCCATCAACAGCTTTATCTAATTCCTCATCAGGATTTTTCTCTTCAATTTTTTTGTTATCAGAATCCGCTATATCTTCAGATTTTTTAGATAATATCGTTTTTTCTTCTTTTTCTACATCTTCTGTTTTTTCTTCTTGCTCAACTTTTTTATCAGATTTTAATTCATCTGCAAATTTTACGGCAGGCTCTTGATTCGTATTTGATACCGAACTATTTTTATTAGTTTGAGCTTGTTGCGTTCTGTTAATATTTGTTGATTCAATATTCATAATTTTATTCCATTTCTTCTTCTGCTTCTTGGATTATTCTGCTAAGCTCAGCCTCTTCTTCGTCACGTTCTCGAGATTGTATAAAAAACCTTTGAACACCGATTTCTGAAAACTGTCTTAATTCTTTAGCTTTTTCTTCTTCTAAATATGCTTCTTTTTGTTTTTCCTTATGCTTTTCTAGTACTTTAACAGCTTGCTCGAGTTTTACAAGTTTCATCTTTTCTTCATCTAAAATTGCTTGTAACCTTTTACGTTCCGCTTCCAGAGCATCTGCTTTATCCCAGAGATGATGAAGATATTTGTCATAATATTCCATCATTCTAAAATCCGCAGTTTTTCTATTTTCAATTGTTTGTTGGATTTCTGCTTCATTTTCCCGAATCCGTTGTTCTGCTAAGTAAACTTCTTGCTGTGCTTTTTGTACAACCAGCAATTGTTCTTCTTTTTTTCTAATCCGGAAATCCAGAACTTTTTGTAATCTGTATACGAAGGGCATAATACATTATTGCATTTTTGAGGAGTAATTAATACCTCTATTTGTAGGATTAATGATACATTCAAAAAAGTCATTTTTTTGATTAAGTGTAAATTGTACTCTTTTAAAATAGCCCAAAAGAGTTACTATAAAAACACTTTACAAAATAAAGTGTTTGTGCTATATTATGAGAGTAGAAAAAAAGAAGAAAGTGTGTACCTATGATTCAACCTATCAATGCCCTGACCCCTCGGGTAGGATTTAGAGGGTCAAACAAAACGCACGGTAAGAATTCAAAGGGTCTTTCAGAGTCACAAATTGCTTTGGTCAATGCGGGTGGTGTTGCCGCTGCAGCCGGAGGATTAACGACTTTAATTGCACGAGCTTATACAAACTCTCTTGCTCATGCCGGAGTTCTTGGTGTTTTTGGTGCATTTTTGACTATGTTTTTTATGACACCACATTTGATTGAAAAAATAGGGTTGTCAAAATCATCAAATAAAACACAAACCGAGGCTTTTGTTAAACACGATACACCTAAATTAGCATCAGTTGCAAAGGAATATGCTGTTCCAGTAAAAAAATTGGTACAATTTAGATCAGAACAAACTTAATCCATTGGGTTATGTTTACCAAAACCAAATCCGTTGTGTGCAATGTCATAACAGATACCAAGTCCGACACCAACCGCACCGATTTTTGCGAGGATACCTTTTGATAGTAATGCAAATGCTGCGCACACAACCGCTGGCAGACTATTGCCTAATGACTGAACAGTACCCTTTACGGCTCCTTTAAGCTTTCCCCACAAGGAAGGAAGGGGGTTTTTCGTTCTTAAATCAAAAGTTTTCTTTTGAAGACTTCTTGATGTGTAACTCACATCACTAAGACTTCTGGAATTAAAATATGCCTTTTCCAGATATTTTGACTGTTCACACTGTGCGCTATGCTTTGAAAACTGGCTTGCAACACGTGTAGCATTATAGAGGGCCATTCCCATACCCACTGTACCCATTGTTCTACATGCTATTTTTGTAACAGTTTTCATTTATTACTTTCCTTGAGGTAATTGTTGTTGGAGCATTTTTTCAACTTCTTTATTTTTGTATTCTTGAAGTTGAGCTTTTAATTGGTCAATTTGTTTTTGACTTTCATCTGATTTTTTATCATTAGAATTGTTTTCTTGTTTTTTTACAGGTGTATATTTAATTTCTGAACTTGAAGACATTTTAAGTAAACAATCTGCTGCTTGAACAACGTCTTCTTTATCAGCGTTTGGATTATTTTGAATATTTGTTAATAATTCTACTGTGTAGTCATTTCCACTTGCGAGTTGTGATGAGAATGCACTTAGAGCAGCTATTCTAATTAATTTATTTGGGTCTTGCAACATTTTGTTCAATAATGCATTTAAAGCTGCATCGTCATATCGGTCTTTATCTTCATCTAATCTAGTAAGAACCTCTTTTGCTGCCATTAAACGAATTTCTGAATTAGGATTGTTCAGATAATTTTCTAATGACATAATGTATTCATTTGTAAGAGCAATTACTCTTGTTTGTTTACCATTTTTCTCTAAATCTTTTTGTGCTGCAGAACGAGCATCTAATTCTGAAATAATTTCTTTAGATGAATCCAAATTTTCTTCCTGAACTTGTGTATCATCAGCTAACATTGGATTTTGATTTACTTCTTTTGTGTTTTGAGCATTACCGGCTACATGTCCGTTTTTTTGTTGTTCATTTTGTATGTAGTTGTAATTATTTAAATAATATTGAGGAGGATAAGCTTGTGGAAGACCATCTTTTGAATCTACGTAATCAGTCATTTTTGATTCTACAGGTTGTGTTTCAGCTTGATTGACTTGTTGCAAGGCTTCAATTTCAGCCGGAGCTTTTGGCTGATTAATAGGAGATGTCATCGTTCTATCAGCAATATAATTTGTTTGAGTTCCATTAACTGGTGTTTGAACAGGTTGTTCAACAGTACTTAAAACTCCCCCAGCCGGCAAAGAATCACAGGTCGTGCATTTATTTACACCACCGGCATGCATCGTTGGATTCGTTATATTAATCGTAATTCCGGAATACCCTGGGATTGTTTGGTTTTGATAATTTATAGGATTTGCCATAACACACCTCTATATTTACACTTACATACTATTATAAAGTATCGTAAGAATAAAAAATTGCCTTTTTTGTAAACTTTATTAACTTATGTAACGAAAACAAATCCTATTATTATCTTAGAACTACTTGAATAACCTTCTAAATCTATCCATCGCTTCAATTGTATTTTCTCTTGAACCAAATGATGTTAATCTAAAATACCCTTCTCCGTTCTTACCAAAGCCAGCCCCCGGAGTTCCAACAATTTGAGCATTTTCAAGTAAATAATCGAAAAATTCCCAACTTGTCATATTATTAGGACATTTTAACCAAATATAAGGAGAATGTTCCCCTCCTACAAACCAAATATTGCATTCCTTCATTGTTTTCGAAATTATTTTTGCATTTTCTTTGTAATAATTTAGGTTTTCAGAAATTTCTTTCATGCCTTCTTCTGTAAATACAGCTTCCGCACCACGTTGAACAATATACGGAACTCCATTGAATTTTGTTGTTTGACGTCTTAACCACATTTTATTTAATTTGCCCAATTCTTTTGGTACAACTGTATAACCGCATCTTGTACCGGTAAATCCTGCTGTTTTTGAAAGAGAGCAAAATTCTATTGCACAATTACGAGCACCTTCTATTTCAAATATTGAACGAGGCAACTCTGAATCAGAAATAAAACATTCATAAGCTGAATCAAATAGAATAACCGCATTATTTTCTATAGCATAATCAACCCAAGCTTTGAGTTGAGTTTTATTATAAACAGCACCCGTTGGGTTATTTGGTGAACAAATATAAATTAAATCTGCATGCACATTCTTATCCGGCAATGGCAAAAATTCATTTTTACCATTTGCATCTACATAAACAACTTTCCTACCGTTCATAATATTTGTATCAACATAAACCGGATAAACAGGATCCGGAACCAACACAACATTATCTTTATCAAATAAATCCAAGATATTTCCTAAATCACTTTTTGCTCCATCTGAAATAAAGATTTCGTCCAACTCCAGATTTACATTTCTTTTTGCATAATAACCTTGAACAGCAGTTCTTAAAAAGTCATAACCTTGTTCCGGTCCATAACCGTGGAATGTTTCTTGCACTCCCATTTCATCAACAGCTTTGTGCATTGCATCAACTACAGACTTGCAAAGAGGTTTTGTAACATCACCAATTCCTAATCGAATGACTTTTTTATCAGAATTTTTAGAAATATATTCATTAACTTTTTTCGCTATTGTAGAAAATAAGTAACTTTGTTCTAAATTTTCGTAGTTTTTATTTATGTTCATACTGCCCTCTTACTTGATTTTCGTCGGATTGATAAACCCGACCTACTTTTTTAGGTACCCTATTGGTCACTTTCTTCGTGTTTACCCTTCATCAATTTTTCAAAATCAGAAGGTTTAATATTCTGAATAAAATCTTTGAACTCTTGAGCTTCTTCTTCATCCTTTGCAGAATCCGTTGAAACAGAACCATTCATAAGCACATTTGCTGTAACAAAAATCGGAGCTTCAGCTCTCATTGCAACAGCAATAGCATCAGAAGGTCTTGCATCAATTTCGAGAGATTCATTTCCGTTTGTTAAATATAAAGTTGCATAATAAGTTTCTTTTTCAACATCGTTAATTTCAATTTTTTCAAGCTTATATCCGGTTTTCTCAATAATATTTGTAATCAAATCATGAGTCATCGGACGAGCAACAACAAGCCCTTCAATACATCTTATTATAGCACTTGCTTCTGCTGAACCAATCCAAATAGGAAGTGCTTTTCTGTTATCTAAATCGTGAAGTACAACGATAGGAGAATTAGTTCTCACATCAAGCGCTATACCCATAACTTTCATTTCAATCATTTCTAAATCCTCTCTGTTAAACTATATTAACATAAAATGGATTTGCATGATATAATCAGCTGTATGAAATTAAATATTGTCTATAATAAAAATATTTCTAATTTTGCAGAAGTTTTAGCGAATGTTGAAGAATCTTTGATTCAAAAAAAAGTTGAATTTCAATCTTTTGAGCTGGATTCAATGGAAAATTTTGGAGATTTTACCATTGTAATTGGCGGTGACGGAACTTTTTTGAAAGCAGCAAGATTTTATTCTCAGTGGGAAGTTCCGGTAATGGGTATTAATATCGGACGGCTCGGCTTTCTTGCACAACAAGCTTCTGTCGATGATGTTATTGAATCAATTCTTAGCAACGAATTTTATACAGAAGAAAGAATGATGCTTTCTTCAATTGATAAACTTGCACTTAACGATTTTGTAATAAAAGGATGTGACCCTTCAAGAACTTCTAAATTTTTTCTTGAAATTAATAATAAAGAAGTTTGTGATTATATAGCAGATGGGCTTGTTATTTCAACTCCAACAGGTTCTACAGCTTATGGACTCTCTGCCGGAGGTCCTGTTGTATACCCGACATTGGATGCAATTACCATTGTTCCAATTTGCCCTCATACACTAAATGCAAGACCTCTTGTTGTGCCATCCACCGAAAAAATCACAATCAAAACAGGAGATAAACTTCTCTCCGTTTCTATTGACGGATTTGAAACAACAAATTGCGTAGACAAAATTACTATCAAATCCGCAGAACAAAAAGCTATTTTGGCTTTTTTAAAAAAAGGCCGTTTTTATTCAGTACTTAGAAATAAACTTCATTGGGGAACTTCACCGGAAGCGAATTAAATTTTGATTCTATTTTCATGACTATGTGTTACAATAGCTGTATGGAAAATAAATTTGTACAAAAATGTAAAACATTAGAAGACACTCGACTTCTGGCGAAAAAGTTTGCTAATCTTGTAAAAGAACAGGGTTGTTTTGTAAACCTCTTTGGAGAAATCGGAGCGGGAAAGACTGCGTTAGTAAGATTAACGGCAGAAGCCTTAGGAGTTAAGGAAAAAGTAACATCTCCAAGTTTTGTTATATTAAACGAATATCATAGCGCTTCAATTCCTGTTTATCACTTTGATTTATACAGACTGGAACATGCCGGAATCTCTACAATTACGGATGAACTACGAGAATATTCCGATGGTAAAAAAATTACTTTTGTTGAATGGGCAGAATTTTCTCAAGGAGAACTTCCGTTTGAAAGATTAGAAATCAATGTAACCTATGATGATGACGATACCAGAAACTACGAATTTAAATCTGTAGGCGATAAAAATAATTATGTTATAGAAGGGCTAAAACAATGAGAATGTTGGCTTTTGATACTTGTTTGGACAAAACTTATGTAACACTTACTGATGGAGTTGAATTTAAAAACAAAGTTATTGTTTCTAATGATAAAAATTATCACTCTGCATATTTGATTTCAACAATAGTTGAAATGCTTAAATCTGCAAATATGGAACCAAAAGATTTAGATTGTATTGCAATCGATATCGGCCCGGGGAGTTTTACCGGAATTCGTGCTTGTACAACTGTTGCAAGAATGCTTGCACAACAACTTAACATTCAAGCCATTGGAGTTTCTTCGCTTGAAATTTTATCTCGGATTTTAGGCGGAAATGACTTAGTCGCTTTGGATGCGAGAAAAAACAAAGCATATCTTTATGACGGCAAAATCTTAGGTGCGGTTGATTTGGAAGAAGTTGATAAAATTATTGCAAATAAAAGATTAATTACTGATAATAGTCTTTTTGAAAGATTTAACCAATACACAACAGATATAATTTCTTATCAACAACAAGAATATCCTTTGGGAGAAATTCTTGCAAAAATTGCACTTGAAAAAATTAAAAACGGAGAAGATACTAATTGGAGAAAAGTAAAACCGCTTTACATCCAGCCACCACCTGTTTTTGGACGATAATTTATTCTACAATATAGGTATTTCCCAGTGTGAAAAATCCGTCTTTTTGAGAATAGCCTAATGAAATATTTAAGTCCGGCATAGAGTTCCAACCTTTTTGTGCAACTTGACTAAGTAGTCCTGCTGTATAATCGTATGCAGCACCTTTAAACTCAACTGCCATTTTGTTGGAATTATCAAGCTTATCTTTTAATACATCTAAAACTCTTTGTCCATCATTTGTATAAAATTCACCATTTTTCAATGTTAGTTCAGACAAGTCTAAATCAGTGTACTCTTTCAAGGACTGATAAGCCCTCCACTTTGTCAACGCATCTTGATTAACATTTTGGGTATTAAGTGCATACATCATAAGATTGCTGGAGTTATCTCCGGAATTTAAGAGTTCTGAGATGTTTTTTAGCATTGACAAGTCATCAAGACCTTCAAGCGAAACATTATAAGAATATGGATTAAATGATATTAATAAAGCATCATTTTCTCCAAGTTTAATATTGTTATTTTTCAAAAGATTTGCCATGTTTTGACT
The DNA here is from genome assembly GCA_964531425.1 of uncultured Vampirovibrio sp. Classification (GTDB taxonomy): domain Bacteria; phylum Cyanobacteriota; class Vampirovibrionia; order Gastranaerophilales; family Gastranaerophilaceae; genus CAG-196. The sequence goes on from CAZHEI010000014.1 coordinate 25,197, forward strand.
TATGGAATCATGTCTGTAAGTTTTATTTGCTACTTCTTGTGCTTCCCAATCAAGTTCTGTGAAATTCAATCGTGGGTCATCCCGATTCACGGACATTTGCCCAATTGTTCCGAATAAAACGGCATTCAAATCATTTTCATACATCGCATATTTTTCAGGTTCTTCCCATTTTATAGTATATGTAGTATGAGTAGTTCCAAAATATTTTTCTTTTAAGTAATCTTCAACTTCATTTACTGTGCTGAATTTATTTCGTAAAGCCTCCGCCATTGGTGCTAATTGCTCATCGAGCTTACGTATAGCAAGATTTTCCTCGCTATAAGGGTTCAAGTCTTCTGATAAAGATTTTAGTTCATCAGAATTCGCCCATTCAATCCATTCTGAATAAGTATCTTTTGGGGTTTGTGGGGTATAACGACCTTGAATATTGTAATAGTTGTAAAATCCTACTTCAGCCATAAAAGCACCTCTGTTCTCATTATAAACTATGTTTTGAAGTTTTCAAGGGGAAGTCATAATTTCTTACAAATTAAATCACATACACTTGAACATAAAACATCCCAGCCATTTTACTATTTCTGAGCAATTAAACTTTGTTACACATTGCACAAGGCATTTCAGGAGCATTTATATTTCCATATTTCTGGTAAGCATGCGCCATACAACCGCCGTTACAAATTACATTATATTTGCAGTTCCGACATTTCATATTTTCTAATGTTCTTTCTTGAAAAAAAACATTTTCATTTCGTTTTTCCCAAATTTCCGTAATCGGTGTGTTTCTAATATTTCCCATCAATGCACCTTTGCAACCGAGCGCTTGCATACACATATAAACACTACCCTCAGAACGAATACTGAGTCTATCGTGACAGTTACAATTTCTAGAGATAGGAGTCGTATATTTTTCAAAAACAGGTTTGTATCTATCTTCTTTCAAAATTTCACAAACTTCGGGAATTCTAAATAATTCCATTATAGAGAATAAACCTGTTAGTAATTGGGTATTGCATTTACTTGTATCCAGTTTCAAAAGTCTAGAAGCAAGTAGCATTAAATTTCTATCAGAAAGTACCAAATTCTCATGTGATTCATTAAAAGCATACATGCGACCGGCTACGAAACAGTTTACCCCAAGCCCATTACTTAATTTATAAACATCTTCAATTTCATTGTAATTAACTGTGTTTACAGTACACGCAATGGTAATCGTAATACCATTATCAGCAAGTTTTTTTATATTTGTTATAACTTTTTCAAAAAGGGGTGTTTTTCTAATTTTTTGATAGGTTTCTGCAGTTGCACCATCCAAACTTATTTGCATGCCATCTACGTATGGATTAAACATTTCTGCAAGACAATCAATCTGATAATCATTCAATAGAGTTGCATTTGTAGCTATTTTAACGGATACATTGTTTTCTTTAAACTTACGAATTATATCCAATGTATCTTTGCGAAGAAAAATTTCTCCTCCGGTGAGTATAATTCCGGATATTCTAAAATCATTAATAAGACTATCGGCAAGATTCATTGCTTCTATAGTAGATAGGTCATTTTGCGCAGAATACTCTGAATCATTATACAAGCAATGTATGCATCTAAGATTACATGCAGAAGTCAAATCCCACCATGCAAATAGCGGAGTTGTAAATACAAAATCTTTTGGTGCAAGACTTTTAATATATTTAGAAAATGGTTTAATTAAATTTAAATCAACAGACTCCACACTCTGAATTTTTTTAGATGAACCCAAAGTACTATCTAAATAAAATCTTATTGCATTTGCGTATTCTTCATCAATTAACTTCGACAAGAAATTCCTCCTTGAGCAGATTTTCAAAAATATTTACAAGTTTTTCAGTAAGAGTTTCGGATAAAACATCTTCATTGTTTTCAAGTAATATATCAATAACTTCGCTAACAGAAAGCACACCATCTAAAGATGCAATAATCGTACCAGATGTATAATCCATATTTATACATGCCTTATTTTGAGCATTGTAAAAACAATAACCCACTGCAGGTTCAAATCTTTTTAGCACAGAAGGAGCCAGTTTTAATTTTTTATTAAGCATATTAATAGTCATTGAGTCCAATATTAAAGATTAAGTACCACCAAGTCTTGCAATATCTCTGAACTTATCACTGCCCTTGATAATGCAACTTGTGTAATTTTTAATTCACTCTACAATCCTTGCTTTAATTATATTAACAACTATATAAATCCGGATTTGTTAAACTCCAAGGCCAATCTGATGAACAAGAACTTTCACCTCCGCCACACTTAATAGCGTTTGCCTTAATTGGTTCTGAAATCATCATTTTTGCAATACCGGCAAGACTAATTTGTTGAAGTTTCTTTTTAGAAGCTTCTGTAGTATTCTTAACCATAGGTTTACAAATACGACTTGCTGATTGAATTCTTGGTACTAACATACACACCTCCTATTGATTACTAATAATTTTATTACATAATAATCAGTTGTCAACAATAGCAAAAAAAAATATTATCAGTTTTTAACTATTGTATGAAAATTCATGGCATTCAAAATATTAAAAAGACGGAAAGCTTGAAACCAGTACAAAAACAAGGTTTTATGCCACAGGATAATATGTTGGATAGAGTTTCATTTCATTCTAATCCGATAGAACCTGCTAGGGTTTTAACAAAAATTATCGGAATTCCTTCAAAGGAAGACTTTGTTAAAATTGATAAGATTATTTCAGGTTTTAGTCGATTAAAAACTACGGAACTTGTTGAGTTAAAAAACAATTTAATTAAGAAAAACTTTGAGAAGTTAAAAACTTCCGGCATGCAATTTAAATATGAAAATAATAGAGAATTTTGCGAATATGATAATTTGTTAATTTCTTCCAGCTTAAAAAATGAATTAAAGCAAAATTCTTTAAAAATATATGCACTTAATAAGTTGCTTACTACTGTAGATATGTTACCAGAACAAATTCTTCCTCTTTCCTTTAGTATTTATGAACATCCCGTTGACAAATCACTCAGAATTATTGGAGATTTTACTAAAGAAGATTTGCTTTACATAAAAAACAATGAAAAACAATATTCTTCACTTGATTCCCAACAAATTTATGAACAAAAACTTCCTTTATTAGAAAAGATAAAATCATATTGCAAAAAAACACACTTGTCAGATAAGGATTTTAGAGCTTTAAAAAAACTTTCCATAGAATATACTGCTATGAATAATGTTCAGAAACAGAAAGGTCTTTTTACAAAATTTTTAGAACGAGTTTTAAATTCTTCTGAAATACCAGAAAAAATAAAAAAAGGAGACAATATAGAAGGTCTTGGCTTGGTTACAGACAGATTAAAAGTTGACAATAAGGATTCAATAATAGTATTTTCAAAGATTAATAAATCTTACATGCTTAAAATGTATAATTTAGCAAAATTGAGACAAAAACTTGTAAATGACGGTTCCGAATTAAATACAATGAATGAACGAGCAAAGATTTTAATTCAAAATGAAGAAAAAAGTTTCATGGCACAAATAATAATGACTGCACTTTCTCCTGAAGATCTAAAAAAAGTTACTGGTATAGAAGAAAACAAACAGAGTTACTACATTAGAGATTTTTTAAATTATGATAAAGTTAAAAATTCAACAGCCGCAAAAATTGTTGCCTTGCGAATGTTAAAACTTCTTAATGATAAACAGCTTTTGCCTGTTTATTTAAGAGCTCAAGCTTACCACGGTAGTAAGCATTCTCCGGTAAATTTTTATAGATATTATGGTCTAACTCCAATTTCTCATACAAATGAAGAAATTGAAAAAATTATTTCTCAAAATAATGGAACTTTTCCAAATGAAATTCCTGTTTATTTTACTCTTAAAAATTTTGATAATATAAAAGATAGATTTTCAAATTGGCTAAAAATATACTCTGTTTAAAATCTAAATTTAATTTTGCAATAACAGAAATCATTCTATTTCTCTATTTTTATATAAAAAAAAGCTTGAGTAAGGAACTCAAGCGGAAAAAGGGAAAAGGGATTAT
>CAZHEI010000015.1:0-29130 GCA_964531425.1 uncultured Vampirovibrio sp.
AGAAAAGCGTAGTCCAGAAAGCCTGTCTAGGAGAAGGTTATAGCCCCCCCCCCCCGAAAATGGCGTCAGAACAAGGGTTTGGGTTGGTTTGGACTAAAAACTCATCCAAAGACAAATTCTCGCCGACACACTGCGTACAACCACCTCTGAATCGGGCTAAACACATATTTCTATTCAATTGTTCTCTGCTTCTGAACAATATACTAATCCTTCTTTGTCGATACAGCATCCTGACATCTATATTATATCATATTTATATATTCAGTTCAAGTGGGTTTATGAAAATATAACTCAACAAGGGAATTTTTTTTAATAAAAACTTTATGTATAACGAATAAAAAGGAGGATTTTATGAAAAAAAAGTTATTAATTGTTGGACTTTTAGCAACATGTGGAGCTGTTTTTGCAGAAGATAAAATTGCAGTCGTAGATTTACAACAACTGGTTAGCAGTTCTTCTCAGGTTAAACAACTTAAGCAAGAACATTCAAAAAAAATAAGTGAATTGGATAAAATCATCGTCAATGCACGTGGAGAAATCTCTAATGAAAAAGATCCCGCAAAAGTGTTATTACTTGAAGATAAATACATGAAAGAATTTAATACAAAAAAAGAAGCGTTAGAAAAGGATTACAACAACAGACTTTCTTCTATTGAAAAAAACATAAAAAATGAAATTACAAAAAAAGCACAAAAAGACGGTTATAACTATGTTTTTGCAAAAAGTGTGGTATTACACGGAGGGAAAGATATTACAAATGAACTTATAGGAACAATAAAATAGCAACTTTTTCTTTGTTTGGTTTTATATTATAATACGAATATATAAACAAGATTCAAGGAGGCATTTTATGTCAAAAAAATATTTTCTAGCTTTAGGTTTTGCAATGGCATTAATTATTTCAACAGGGATTGTAATGGCAGAAACAACTATTCAACAGATTCAAAGCCCTATTTATACAGATGATATCGGTCGTTCCCACTTTTTAGGCAGAGGCGGATATTCAAGTGTTCGTCATCTTGAAATGGGAGAAGCTCAAGCTGCGGCTGTAAATGAAGTTGCTAATACATCAAAAAAAGTAGAAAAAGAAATAAAAACAGACATAAATAATGCTTGTGAAACAAATGATACAGATATTACAAACGTTATAAAAGAAAGAACAGATGTTCCTGTTTCATCAAAAACAAAAGTTAACTTTACTTCCGAAAACAGAAAAATGGATCCTTCGGCAAGTTTTGGTCAAGGTGCAACATATATACCAAGTTCCGGTGTAAACGAATCAAAAACAATTTATACCGATGATTTAGGTCGTCTGCATTTCTTTGGAAAAGGAAATATCGTTAAATAACACTTAAAGATTACTTTTATATCATACAAAACGGCTCTAACGCAGGATTTTTTCTAAACCAAGTTAGTTGTCGTTTTGCATAGTTTCTTGAATGTTGTCTTAATTTATCTAAAGCTTCTTCAAGAGTTGCTTCTCCGTCTAAGTATGTCAAAATTTCCTGATAACCGATTGTGCAAACAAAATTCTTTATTCTGCCATGCTTTGCAAGTAATTTTTTTGTTTCTTCAACAATTCCTTGTTTCACCATCAAATCAACTCGACGATTAATTCTATCATACAAAACTTCTCGTGATTCAATGTAAGGCATTTTCCATTCAACATCAAACTCCGGCTCTTTTTCAACAGAAGCTTCTGAAAAAGGTTTACCTAAAACTTTTGTTACTTCTAACGCTCGTACAATCCTGCGTTTATTTGCATCTTTAACTTTTTCATACCCAACAGGGTCAAGTTTTGATAACTCTATCAACAAATCTTCTTTTTCCCTAGAATCAAGTTCTGCTCTTAATTCAGGGCTGGCTTCAACTCGAGGAAGAGCATAAGTTTCCAACAAAACCCTAAAATAAAGACCTGTTCCACCGGCAACAATCGGAGTTTTTCCACGGTTTAAGATATCAAAAATAGCATTCTTTGCATCATCATAAAAATCTGCTACTGAATAATCAACTTCCGGTTCAACTATATCAATCAAATGATGAGGAATCCCGTCTTGTTCTTCAAGTGTGGGTTTTGCAGATGCAATATCAAACCCTTTGTAAACATATCTTGAATCAGCAGAAATAACTTCACCATCAATTTGTTTTGCCAAATCAATTGCCATTTTTGTTTTCCCGCTTGCCGTAGGTCCTGCTATTGCTATAACTTTTGGTTTCATAGTTACATTTTACCGTAAAGTAGGAATTTATGTTATACTGTAGTAGAAATTAAGAAAAGGGTTTTAAATATGTTTAAAAAAGTTCTTGCAACTTGTATGGTCACATTGGCAGTATCAGCATCAGTTTTTGCGGTAGAAATTCCACTTGATGCGAAATTAGACTACAACCAAGGTATAGATTTTTATAAACTTGGAATGTATGAACGGGCAATGGAATCGTTTAGAAGTGCTATTAGAACTTATCCTGATTATATTGATGCATATTATAATCTTGGAACAGTGCTTGAATATTTGAAAAATAATTCTGAAGCAATTGTTGTTTTTAAACAAATTTATCTAAGAAATCCTAATGACTATGAAGTTATTTATAAACTTGCAAATCTTTCTGCAAAAATAGAAGATTACACAAAAGCTGCCGAATATTTAAGTTTAATTCCACAAACAAGTGAATATTACAAAAATGCTCAAGAACTCGCTCAATCAATAAAAGTTAATACAACAATGCCGGTTCAGCAGTCAAATACTCCATCAAAAATTGCAACTCAAACAGGTATTTATGAAAATGTTTTAAGTCCAACCGGAGTTACAACAGACAAAGCCGGCAATGTTTATGTCGCAACATTTTCTGACAATTCAATTTTGAAAATTACTCCTGATAACAAAAGAGTTGTATTCTTAAAAAGTACAGAAATAAAAGGACCAATTGCTCTTGCAAGTGATGAAGTCGGAAACATTTATGTTTCAAATTATAGCGCAAATAATGTTTTAAAAATTACACCACAAGGAGCTTGTACCGTTCTTGTTGACAAATTGGACAAACCTTACGGACTTCATGTTGATGGAAACATGCTATTTATAACATGCCAAGGTTCAAATTCTATTTATCGTCAAAAAATCGGAAGATAAACCATAAGGAGTATATGGAAAATTTTTTAATTTTCCCTCAAATTTATCAATTTTGAAGTACTTCATACAAAGCATTTACAACATCCGGATCCCATTTTGTACCGGCTTCTGATTTCATAACTTCTAATGCTTCATAAGACAACATAGCTTCACGGTAAGAACGGTCTGAAGTCATTGCTGTATAAGCATCTGCAACAGCAATAATTCTTGAACCAAACGGAATTGAATTTCCTTTCAAGCCTTCCGGCTCGCCTCTACCGTCCCAACGTTCTCTATGATAGTGAATGTAAGGAATTACTTCTGACAAGAAATTGATGTTCATAAGCAAGTTTACACCAACATTCGGGTGATTTTGAAGTTTTTCCCATTCTTCTTTTGAAAGCTTACCTTTATTTGTGAATAAAGATTCAGGAAGAGTAATCTTACCAATGTTTTGTAATAAACCTGCATAATAAACAAGGTCAGTGGTTTTTTCGTTCAAACCAAGTTGACGACAAAGCTTGCGTGAAAGTTCTGCTGTACGTTGAGAATGAGCAACTTTGTATTGACCTTTTTCGTCAACAGCTTTTGCAAGTCTTTCAACAAAAGATTGTTGATGTGAGCCTAAATCACCAATAAGAGCAGTTAATTCAGCTCTCATGTGCTGTAATTCTTCCGGAACAACTGTTTTATCAGCAATAAGTTCTTCTGCTTGTTCAATAGTTTTTTGCAAATGCATAGAAGTTCCGAACAATCTTGCAATTGTTTCCAAAAGATTCATGTAAGGACGTTTGATAGTTTTTTCTTTGTAGTTTTCAATAACAATTACACCAACAACATAAGCATTATTGTGCATAGGAACTACTGAAAGCGATTTTACATCGAATTCACGAAGTTCGTATTTTGGAATAAAGTTATCAATTTGTGAAACATCTTTGATTTGCACTTTTTCTAAAGTGTTAAAAGCTTTTACAACAATTGATTTATCATCCTTTGAATAACCTAATTTTTTTGCATAAATATCTTCATCAAAATCAATAGAAGAGCCTGCCAAACCTAAGAATTTGTCATCAAAATTCAAACCACGAGTAAATTCTTCTGTTAAATATATGTGGCATGCATCTACATCAAGAATTTGGGTAAGAGTTTTTGCAATAGAATTGTAAACAACATATTCGTCTTTGGAATCAAAACCAAGCACACAAAGAGTGTTATCCAAAGAGTATATTGAAACAAGTTCTTTCAATTGGGATTTTAATTTTTCAGTTTTGTCTTTTGCACTTTTGCTGATTTTGCCAGCTAATTCTTCTGATATAAGGAATTCAGAAACAAAATCGCCCATGTTGAGAGCAAAAATTTCTTCAAGCGGGTCATTTTCCATAATATCCAGTGTTCTTGAAAATAGTGAAGCACCCAATTCTTCTTTATCAACCATGCTGTTTTACCTTCTATAAATTATCTCTTATATTCTGTATAACGGCATAATTTTCAAAAACTTTAATAATTTTTACAAATCTTATACTTTAGTTAGAGAAGTTTTATACATTGATTGTAGAAATTAAAAGAATGGCATAAATGTCGAAACAGTTTTTGTTATCAATTCAATACTTCCACGCATACGAACATTTTTGCAAATATTACTAATATTCATACCTCCATTTGTAAATGCACGAATATTATTTGCATTGGAACGATCTCGTCGCTCCTTTATGCTACTTATTTTTTCTAATATAGAATCTGTAAATATTTTATCTTCTGCTGATTGTTTTTTCTTATTTCTATTAACAAAATTTTTAATTTCTTCGTATTGAGAATCGTATTCTCTAAAATATGGCAAGATTATTTGTTTAACATATTTGGAGGAAATGTCTTTATAATCCTTCATAATACAATTTGTTAATGCAATTTGTTCGGATATTCTTAAAAATTTTGGAATAAATCCTAACTTTGGAATTCTTTCTAACCATCTATTTGTAGAATTTTTTTGTAAATTAAAAATTTCTTTTATGCTCATTGATGATTGTTTAAAGAAACTTGAAACCAGTTTGTTAAATGTAATTATTGCAGATTCAACTATCGCAGAATTTTGTTCAAAAATATTGCAAAGTCGTTTTAGTTCGATACGATAAGCAGTGTCATCATCTTGTTCAATATTTTTGGATTTAATATTAATAAATCTCATTGTGTTAAAATCGAATTTCCAACTATCTGGCATATAAGAATCTGCGCCTTTAGTCAAACCCACCTTTAATCTATTAATCATAACAGCTCGGTTGATTTCTTCATTTAAAACACTTTCTAAAGAACGTAATTCTCCGATATTAGCTAATTGCCAACCATTAAAAGGTTCCATATATGCAAAATCTGATGCAAACTTTTTGTAGGATTGTAATTTCGTGAAAAACTGTTTTTTTGCTTGCAACAATTTGTACATATCTTCAACTTGCTCAACTTTTGCACTTGCAAATTCTTGCGTTTTAGTTAAAACTAAACTAGTTGCTTTCGAAATTTTAGGAGCAACATCATATTTAACAGTTTCTTTTATATCTTGCAATTTATCTGATATATTTTCTCTTGTTTGAGTTAGAGTCTTATTTGTAATTTCTGATACTTTGGGAATTACACTATATTTTAAATCATATTTTGCCTCGTATATTTTGTCAGATACATATTCTTTTACTTGAACAAATGGTTTTGAAATAACTTCTCTTGCATTATCCAATGAGTCGCGAACTAATTCCAACTTAGTGGGTTTGGTTTTTATATGGGATTCCCAATTATAAGTTGGAGTATAATATTCTTCTTCCTCTTCAAAATCCTCAAGTTCATCGTATAACTCCTGCTCTTGAATTTCTAATGCTTTTTGTTTTTCAAGCTCCGCCAATCTGGCACGCTCAGCTTCAATCTCCATTTGACGTTGACGTTCTAATTCTCTGGCACGTTGTTCGGCAAGCCTTTTTTGTCGAAGAGCTTCCTGCTCTTTTTCATATTCAATCAACCGTTGTTTTTCAAGTTTTTTTTCTTTCCTTAATCGACACCATTTCTCAAATACAGTTTCAGCTTCTAATCTGGGAGGTTCCATCATTAACATATTTAAAACTATTGGTTTCTTAACGATAGGAAGTTTTCTTTCTTTGGTAAAAGTTTTATATACTTTTTGAGAAAGATTTTCTATACTTCTACTTTTATATATCCTCTGAATCATTATTGTTCTCCCAGAAAATCTTTTGTCATATCTTTTAACATTTTTAGCAAATCCTTATCACCCATAAATCCTTCCGGTATATCTCCCATTATGTTTGACATTAGTCCATCAGGAATTTCTGTAGGAATTGCGTTATATATCTCTTCACACTCCGGACACATTTTTTCATTTATACTATTTACCCAATCTAAATCTTGTTGTAATTGAATATCTGCTTTTACATCACTCAATGTAGTTGTTTCAACAACAGTTTCATCATTAATGCCTAATATTTTTTTGAATTTGCTTTGTACTTCTTGATACTTATTTTTTATTGAATCCCAAAATCCGGTCGGTTCGTTCTGCATATTGTCATCCATGGTTTGTGGTTCAAAGTGGGTGTCTTCCGGCGCACCTTTGTGAGAAATGGACTGTCCTTTTTTATTTATGCTACCATCTGAATCTAATAACTTATTTTGTTCAGATTTTTTCGAAATACCATTATTTTTTAATATTTTTCTACTTTGTTTTTCTTCCCATGTTACATTATCAAGTTTAACTCTACTCGCTTGTTCTTCAGCCTTATTTGCATTTAATGTTGCCATAGTTTTTTTGGTGGTTGCCATAAATTCAAGAATAGGAACCGAAACCACTGGCAATTTATAAGTGTTATTTTTTATTTTAAAAAAATATTTGATGTTTTGTACTAAAGTGCTATTTTGCATAATAGGTTTAAGTTTATTATTTCTATTGAATTTAGGAAATTTATTTATATAATTGGCGGAATTTTTTACCATATTTGTATTTGCTAAAATTACTTTCACTTTACAAATCTCCATTCTAATCATTTGTTTTTAATAATATTATTGGTTTTTGGTCAATTAAATATTTCTTTATGTGTTTTTTTACATCATCTTGATTTATTGAATCAATAATTTCATAAATATTAAAAATATCTTCCCCAGATTTCATTAAAAATAACATGCGAGAGAGCGAATCTATTTCATTTTCATTATTATATGCAATATCTGTTTTATATATTTGTTTCAATATTTCTATATTCTTTGATATATCTGAATTACAAACATTTAATAAATTTCGTTCAAATTCATTAAACAAATAGTCTGGAGTTTTCTTTTTATTATAAAATTCAAATTTATAACGAGATGTATCATACATTAAATCGTTGTTTCGTTTTAAATTAACGGGATTATTATTATAATTATTATTAGACGAATGGTAATTATTATTTTGGGACAATTCAGATGTAAGAATAATGTCCAAAACCATTTGACTAATGATAGATTCTTTAGTATCTTTTGTAAAATAATTATAATTTAATTCATAATCAGCATTTACGTTCTTACTATATGCCAAATGAATTTTATTATTATTTGATAATTTTAAATCTAAATCTTCATATGCATCATTACTTTTCAATTTAGTATTAATAGAACTATTTAGATTTTTTAAAATTTTTACCTTATTATTATCAAAATTTGATTTTGGTGTTATCACATAAGCTTCTGCACAAGAATTGTTTATAAAATTTTCATGATATGTTTTCAAATCTGTTAAAGAAACTTCATTAACTTTTTTCATAAAAGTTTTTTTATCATATAGAGTCTCTTTTGGATATAAAAATGATAAATTCAAATTCCGTTCATTATACTCATTAGAATCAAAGTATTTAAGTAAATCAAATTTAGCCTTTTTTAAATCTTGTTCTGTATAATTTGTATCAAATAAAATTTTATTAATTTTATCATTTTCAACGGAAGAGCTAGTATAATTTATTGAGCCATCTCCACCTGTTATAATAATTTCACTATCAAAATCATTAATTTTTGATTTTATAACTTGATATAATAAATTATCAAGCATTGGATTTGTTGAAGTTGGTTTTGTATTATTCAAAGAGAAATTAATTTTAGTAGTTTTTACAAGTTCATTTTCATCCACCATCACTCTCAAATTCGTATCCGGATATTCGTACACATGGATATTGGACAAGTCCAAGTGGTCTTTGCCTTCAAATTTTTTGTTGTATTTATCCGTTACCTCAATCGGCATTGATAGGTTTTTGAACGAAACACCTCTATTTGCCAGTACAGCTTTCCCTACTTGATAGTCAGAAAGTTCAAGAGAATTTGTTTCAGGATTCTCTACGCTTTCAGTTCCTTGCGAATATTGAAACTTCCTTATTTGATTATTTTGTGTAATATTGATTGGATTTATAAACATGTTTTTTCCCTACTACCCATATTAAAACCTGTAATTAGTTTTTATTGCATATTTTATTGCTATTATTAAGAATTTGTTACATTTTCAACAACCTCAACCACTGGTGGTTGGTTTACAAAATAAGTTTCAATATAATTCTTAACCTCTTGTTCTGTGATTGCGTCTATTATTTCATAAATATTAAATATACTTGTTCCATAATATGCAAACTTAACATTTCTCATTAATGGCATATAATGTTCTGATGTAAAAAATTCTTTTAATTCACTTTTATACATCAACTTTATCTCGTTTAATATATTTTCTAAATCTTCTTCTAAAATATCAATATTATTGTTACCCTTGTACATTTTCAGAATATTCATAGACAAATCATTTACAATATTATTTGTTATTTCTTGTTCATTTTTGGAAATATTTTCTTTTTGCAATTTAAAATTAATCCCCTTGTTTAAAGAATTAAAAATTTTATTTTTGTTCTTTTCATAATACTCTTTTGATACTGTTACATAAACATCCATAGAAAAATCTTTTTTTATTGATTCATAATAATTTTCAAGTTCCTTATCTTTGAATTCTGGATTCAAAACTGTATTATTAACAATTTCCATATCATCTAACATATCTTGCCCAAAAAGTTTAGAATACCCTAAAAAGACATTATCCGTATCAACTATTGTTCCTACATAAAATTCTGAAGATATTTTTTTTATTTCTTGTTCTATTTTTTCTTTGATTTTATTATCTTTTTGATTTTTTACATCGTCTTGAATATTATTCCTCTTGATATAGTACAATATTTGCAATTCGTCTAAAGGAGAACTATTTTCAGCATTAATATGAGGGTTGACACTTAGCATTACTCTCAAATTCGTATCCGGATATTCGTACACATGAATATTTGGCAAGTCCAAGTGGTCTTTACCTTCGACTTTTTTATTGTATTTATCCGTTACCTCAATCGGCATTGATAGGTTTTTGAAATTAGGAAATGTAACCGCATAAGCTTTAAATGCTCGCATTGTTTCAGGAGTTGACAATGAAGACTCTGTCGAAATTTCAGGAGATGATTTATCTGATTGTTTTTTACTAATATTTATTCTTTCAAAACTATTTATTGATTGGATTTTCATAATACACAGTACCCTTTTTGTACATGGTTATTAAAACACATAAATTTGTTTTATTGCCTGATTGATATAAAATTATTAACAAAATTTCACATTTTAAGCAACTTTTTTAAAATCTTCCTATAATTAATAAAATCATGCAAAATTACCATCATTTGTCTTACTATTGTTTTTATAAGGATTTTTGTCTTCATTTACTATAATTACTGGTTTTTGTTCAAACAAAATTTGTTCTATTTTTTCCCTTATATCTTCAATTTTTATATCATCAATTGTTTCATAAATTTGAAAAATATTATGTTTATACATATTAAGAATTTCATGGGTTCTTTCTAAATCATAAATTTTATTTAAACTTTCATCGTAAAATTCTTTTTCATAATCTTTTATAGAATCTAATGTGTTAGAAGAAAGTTTTTCCGCATATAAGATTTCTAAAATTGCTTTAAAAACATCAATGGCTTGCTTTTTTGAATAAATTTTTTCATCTCCGGTAGGCGTAAAGCCAAAATCAAGATAACCAAGATTACTAGGACTTATATTTTGATTTTTTAACTCCATTGGTAATGAATATTTTGCAACATTAGAGTCTTCTGAAACATACGGTGCTCTCCATAAAATTTCTAATAGAACTAAATACCAATAAATGAGACGTTCTTTATCGGATTCAATCTTAATTGGGTAATGAAAGGTTAAATATGTTTCATTGTCTTTGTCATTGAAATAAACATCATGCTTATTAGTTATTGGCTTTAAAGTTGATGTAACACCATCTGAGTGTTTTTGAAATTTATTAGACAATTCCGAATTTAGCATTGAATAAAATAACTTTTTATTTCCATCTAAGTAAGATTTATCTATTGTTACAGCATACTGCGCTTCTGTATTATTAAGAATTTCTGAATAATACGAATAGATATCCTCTAATGTAATTTCTTGAATATTTTTAATCGTTTCTTCCTTAGAGTTTAATAACGAACTGTCAACTATTTCTTTAAATTCCGCCAATTCTTTTTCATATTTTTTAGAATTTAATGTCTTAATTAATGATTCTTTACATGTTTCTAAATCTTGCTGTGTAAAATAAGGTTTTGCAATTATCTTATTTAATGTACTTATTTTATTTAATTCATCTGTTTTACAAGTTAAATCAATATTAATAAATGAGCTAAAATCTTCATTCAAATCAGCATTAATATTATTTTTTTGAAGCAATTTATTCATTAATGCCATCAATAAATTTTTTTTCACGACAGAATCATTTTTTATACCTTTGTTATGAATTGATAGACTTGCTTGAAAAAGCTCCTTGTTCGGCAAATTTTGCATTTGATTAACTAATACTTGCAAATTCGTATCCGGATACTCGTACACGTGAATATTCGGCAAATCCAAGTGGTCCTTGCCTTCAATTTTTTTGTTGTATTTATCTGTTACCTCAATCGGCATTGATATGTTTTTAAAATTTGGAGACACAACCGCATAAGCTCTAAATGCCCGCATTGTTTCAGGAGTTGACAATGAAGACTCTGCCGAAATTTCAGGAGATGGTTTATCTGATTGTTTTTTACTAATATTTATTCTTTCAAAACTATTTATTGATTGGATTTTCATAATACACAGTACCCTTTTTGTACATGGTTATTAAAACACATAAATTTGTTTTATTGCCTGATTGATATAAAATTATTAACAAAATTTCACATTTTAAGCAACTTTTTTAAAATCTTCCTATAATTAATAAAATCATGCAAAATTACCATCATTTGTATTCCTATTGCTATTATAAGGTTTTTTGTCTTCATTTACTATGACTATCGGTTTTTGCTCAACAAAATATGTTTTAATATACTGTTTTACATCATCTTCTGTGATAGAATCTAATGCCTCATATAGCTTTAATATATCTTCACTGTAAGAAATCAGCTCAAAGTGTTTTATAAAAATTGAATGATTATTTGTAAAAACATCTTTTAATCGTTGCTTATAATATTGTTTTGTTATTTTAAATAATTCTTCAAAATTACTTTTATTGCATAATTCTTCTAAATTTATTTCGTTATGTTTTAACTTGAAAGAATAAAAACAATTATGGTGTTTTAATGGCATACCATTTTTAAGCTCTATCGGATAAGAAAAAAATTTAGAAGATATTTCAAAATCATCACTTAATTCATTTAATATGCAAGCACTTATATGTCCTAAAAAGTCATCTTTAATTGTCTCGTATTTAACAGGATAATATAAGCTATTTGCATGAAAATTCTTACTGATAGGTCCGTTTTGTTTATTAATTACTATATCAGTATTATCCGAAAGCTCTGTTGTTTTTTTGAACTTTCCTAAGATTTCAGAATTGAACAATTTTAAAAGTTCGCTCTTATTATTCTCAAATTTATTACTAGAAACAGTAATATACAAATCCATATTTGAATGTTCTTTGAAATCTTTGTAATACTTGTTTAAATCATCCCTAGTTATTTGTTGAATTTCATTTGTTATATCAAGATTTTCTTTTAACTCATCATTTTTATAGACTGATTTAGATATTTTTATAGAATCTTTATATTCTGCTGAATTTAAGTATTTAATTAATTCTTGCTTTGCATTATCTAATTCATCATTGTTAAAGGTTAAATTCGTCAGAATTTTATTGGCTTTTTTTATCTCATTCAATGATACTGTATCACTCAAGGAAGAACAAGAAAAAGCAAAATTATCTCCTTCTAGATTTATATCACTTATATTTTTTTCTAATTTAGAATTTATTATAAAATATAATAATTTTGATTTTACAAAATTATAATTTTTCACATCACTATCTAAAAATATTGTAAAAAGTTGATTGTCAATTGACAAATTTTCATCCGAATTTACAAACACTCTCAAATTCGTATCAGGATATTCGTACACATGGATATTGGACAAGTCCAAGTGGTCTTTGCCTTCAAATTTTTTGTTGTATTTATCCGTTACCTCAATCGGCATTGATAGGTTTTTGAACGAAACACCTCTATTTGCCAGTACAGCTTTCCCTACTTGATAGTCAGAAAGTTCAAGAGAATTTGTTTCAGGATTCTCTACGCTTTCAGTTCCTTGCGAATATTGAAACTTCCTTATTTGATTATTTTGTGTAATATTGATTGGATTTATAAACATGTTTTTTCCCTACTACCCTCATAAAAAACCAGTAATTAGTTTTTATTGCGCATTTTATTGATTTTATTAAGAATTTGTTACATCCATTATGACCACTTATTCACTCAATCACTTAGTCACTTCTTTAAAATAAAAGCGCAAAAAACTTTTTTACAGGTTTTTGAATAAATATGAATATTCAACAAAACAAACATTATCTCAATTTTCATGGCGGATTAACCAAGCAAATGAAAGCAGAAATTAGGTCTTGTGATACTAAAAAAATTTCTAATGAATTGGCAAAATCCAACATTGCATCAGATTTTAAAGGAAACAAAGTTATTGCGTGGTGTTGTTTTCAATCCTACAAATTATTCAAAAGTTTAAAATTACCTCTGCCCAACGGTATTTTTGTAGAAAATTTTAAGAATCTGGATGTTGCAATCCCCGAATCCTTAGCTTTTAGCAACATATTTCCTTGTGAAATTTATAAAAATAAAAAAATTATTGTTCCGGAAAAAACTCTTTTTTTTCAAGAAAAGCCCCTCTCAAATGAATTTAACGATTTTTGGGAATCTATAGATGAGGCAATGGATATTCAATATGCAGAAAAACACTCTCCAAACAATCACTTCCTTAATACATTTCTACATGAATTCTCTCATGTTGCACATGAAGATAATTTGATAAATACATTGCACCCTAAAAAAGTTCAATATCATTACGGCAGATGTAATAACGAGGACTTTATAAACAAATTTAAAGCTAATTATTATCGGATTTTATCAACAATTTGCACTTATGCAACAGAATCTCCAAATGAAGCAATTGCCTGTGATTTAGCTGACCGATTCATAAAGAATTTAGACAAGAACTCTTTAGAAATGACTCAAAATTTTATTCCAAATAGTCCGTATAGAAAACGTAATTTTAAAGAATTGTTGATAGGATTGAATCCTGACTACAATTTAGACGATATATTGCGTAGATTTTGGTATGGAAAATTTGACTTGCATTGAAGGTTATATTTCACTAAAATAGAAGAAGGGATAGAGGTGTTTCTATGAGTGAAAAGAAAAGAATTTTAATAGTTGATGACGATACAGAGATTAGAGATTTACTGGAGTTTGATATTGCATCCAGCGGGTACTTTGTTGATACAGCATCTGATGGGATGGAAGGTTTAACAAAAGCATTGAACAATAAATATGACCTAATTCTTTTGGATGTTATGATGCCAAAAATGAATGGTTTTGAAGTTTGTAAAAACATTCGTCAAGCGAAAATAAATGTTCCAATTCTTATGCTTACTGCAAAAGGTACAATTGGAGATAAAACAAGCGGTTTTAACAGCGGTGCAGATGACTATTTGGTTAAACCTTTTGACGTTCAAGAAGTTTTATTGAGAATTCGAGTTCTTTTGAGAAGAACAGAACCTCAAGTTGAGACTCTAAGTTCAAGTGAAATTCTTGAAGCTGGAGAAATAGAAATACTCCCTGACACATTAGAATGCATAATTTTGAACAAAAAAGTTAAATTGACTCCAACTGAATTTGAAATTCTTTATTGCTTAATGCAACATTTTAATAAAGCTGTAACCCTTGCAACACTACTTGAAGAAGTTTGGGGATATGACAGGGATGAAGATGTGCGAATGTTAAGAGTTCATGTTGGCGGTTTGAGAAATAAAATTGAACCAGACACGAAAAATCCAAGATATTTGCACACTGTGACAAATGTAGGGTATAAATTAACTCCGTTTGGAGAATAAAAATGGCAAAATTTTTTAGTAAACGAAGATTAAAAATAGCAGAACAAATTATTATCGTAATATTTTTTGCGGTAATTATTCCGATGACAATAAGTGGAATAATTATTAACAATGTAAACCAGCAGTCAAATCGTGTTCAATTGCGTGCAGCTGCAATTATGATTGCTAATATTGTTTCGGAAGAAGTCGATGTATTTCAACAATCTATTGATAATGAGTTGACTCAAATCAGCACAACGCTTGAATATTACAACTCTCCTGAAAAATCAAAAGAGTATTTGGAAACAATTATAAAAAATATGCCATTTTACAAAGAACTGGAAATTATACAACCTTCCGAGCTGAAAAAATTTGAAAAATACAAATTGGACAATGATTATTCAGTATTTACAAAACCTCAAAAAAATGGAAATCTGCTTGTTGCAGTCTTAGATTTAAAAAATTTAAAAGAAAATTTATTCAAAACACTTGAACAGGATAAGCGCCAAATTTATGTTCTTGAAGGCGAAGAAAATCGTCTTGTTGCTTCAATTAATTATGAACAAGAAATTTTTAAAAGCAGCTTAGAACAACTTCCTCGCAATTTAGAAACCGATAAAACGGTTATTTATGGAAAGATAAAAAACCAACCACTGGCTTATCATAAAAAAACAAAGCCTGATATTACAATCATTGTAAACACAACAGAAGATGTAACACGTGACACAATTGACGATAATCGTGATAAGATTTTGCTTTCAATCATTATTACAGCACTCGCTGTTTTCTTTGTAGTAGGATTATACACATCCTACTTGTATATCAATATTCGACAACTCTTTAAAGCAATTATTGCAATATCAAAAGGAAATTATAGCCGACGAATTCGCCTTTTGACCAACATTTTCACTCCATTTGAACTTGTTTTCCTTGGAAATGAATTCAACAGAATGATTGCACAAATTCATAAAGCTGACGTAAGATTACGCAAAAAGAACAAAGAACTAAAGCAATTAAACGAATTTCGTTCAAATATGATTGATACCGTAAGTCATGAATTCAGAACTCCACTTACAAGTATTCAAGGTTACACTTCGAGACTATTAAGACAAGATATAGAAATAGATGAAGAAACTAAGCAAAAATCTTTACGTGTAATAAAAAGGCAAGCTGAACGTTTGAAACGAATGATTGAAGATATTCTTGTAATTCCTGATATAGAAAGTGAACGTTTGAATTTTGATGTAGTACCGATTTCAATAAGTTCTGTTATCGAAAATTCTATAATGCTTGTTAAAAATGACTCCAATAAAGAAATTATTAACAATATTGCAGAAAACCAAACATTGGTTCTTGCTGATAATGATAGAATTGAACAAGTATTTGTTAACCTTGTTGAAAATGCCATTAAATATGGAAAAGACGATTCTCCAATTACATTAGATTGCGAAGAAAATGACGGAAAACTTATCGTAAGTGTAAAAAATGATTATGACATAATTCCAAGAGAAAAACTAAAGACCCTGTTTGACAAATTTACACGAGTTGATGATTCAACAACAAGAACCACACGTGGCACCGGATTGGGATTATTTATAGTGAAAGGGCTTGTGGAAGCGATGAATGGAGAAATTAGGCTTTATTCCAATGAAGAATGCGGATTCTGCGTAAAAGTGTATTTACCGATTAGCAAAGATTAAGGAGCTATATGCAAAGATTACCTGAACATTTAAAACGACCTATTATTGATACAGAAAAAACAAAATTGGTACGCAAAATTTTAAAGACAAAATGCTTAAATACAGTTTGTGAAGGCGCAAGATGTCCTAACAAAAGTGAATGTTATTCAAGAAATACTGCAACTTTTTTAATTATGGGAAATATTTGTACAAGAAATTGTCGTTACTGTAATATTGGAACAGCTCGACCTGAACCCTTAGATTTGAATGAACCAAAACATGTTGCAGAAGCAGTAAAAGAACTTGATTTAAAATATGCAGTCATAACTTCAGTTACACGGGATGATTTACCGGACGGAGGAGCTGAACATTTCAAAAATTGTATTGATGAAATTCGCAAAGTTTGTGATGCAAAAATCGAGATTTTGACACCGGATTTTCGAGCTAAAACAGAAGCATTAAATACAATTATTAAAGCTCATCCAGAAGTCTTTAACCATAATATTGAAACTGTAAAATCCCTGTTTAAAACTGCCAGACCACAAGGTAATTACAATGATTCCATTCAAGTTTTAAAATATATCAAAGATAATTCTGATATTATTACTAAATCCGGTTTAATGGTCGGACTTGGAGAAAGCCTTGAAGAAATCGAAGAAACTCTAATTGACCTTAAAAATGCAGGGGTTGATATTGTTACAATCGGACAATACATTCAACCATCAAAAGAACATTTGCCGGTCGCAAAATATTATACGCCGGATGAATTTGAAGAATTAAGACAACTTGCTCGAAAAGTCGGAATTACAAATTATCAAATCAACCCGCTTGTAAGAAGTTCATACAAGGCAAGTATTTCATGGAAAGAAGCTTTAGAAAAATAGAAACACCTCCCCTATTTGTGATATACTTAGCACATGATTAAAGAAGAACTTGTACTCAGAAATTATGCGCATATTGGAGATGCTGTTTGGGAAGTATTTGTAAGAACATATACTATATACCAAGCTTCTAACTCAAGACTCTTGCATAAAATTACAACGGACAGAGTAAAAGCTAGTTTTCAAAAGGATATGCTAAATTTTCTTTCTGATGAACTTACTGATGATGAACATGAATTAGCAAGACGAGCAAGAAATCTCCCTATTCCGATTGGTAGACGTAGTATACAAGCTGATTACAGGCTAGCTACTGCATTTGAAGTTCTTATTGGGTATTGGTATCTGCATCAAAAAGAACGTCTTGAAGAAGTTTATCAACTAATCAAAACAACAGAGTATTTTAATCAAAAATAAGTTTATCAGAGCCTACAGGCTTATATTAACCCCTTTTTACAACAGGTGGAGTAGGCTTGTATAAAGACTACAAGCTTATATTAGCCCCTTTTACAACAGGTGGAGTAGGCTTGTATAAAGACTACAGGCTAATATTTACCCCTTTTAGTGGGATTTTTGCACAATTTTCTAAATATTCTATGGTTGATAATTTTTCGTTATAAAGATATTTGATAAAATTCAAATAAGAAATATCAAATGCGCTGAATAATATATTTATCTCAAAACCTTCCGAACAAAATGGTTCATAGTCATAGACTACATAGCTGTTGTATTTGCTTTTCCATTCTTTACGTTCAATTCTGCAATTGTTTTCTTCGGCAATATCTTCAACCCAGTTCACAATATCTTTATTTATATTTTTTATTTCTAAATATTTGTTCTGAAATTTATCCATAACTAATCTCCTACAAAAATTGTAATTTGATAAGTAAAGACTTAAATTACCATTTAGAGTAGTTTTTGATGATTAGTTAACTCCATTTAATGGTTATATATGGTTAGATAATCAATATAATTTTGCGCAGCTTTTTCTGCTGTAAAGTTTGATATTGTTGCAAATGTGTTTAATAAAATATAATCTTTGTTTTCAAAATTAATAACTCTTTGCAAAGTTTCTTCCACATCACTACATAAAAAACCATTAGTTCCATCTTGTATAATTCCGTCAATTCCATCATTAGCGGAACAAACCGTTATACAACCACTTGCCATTGCTTCCAAATAAACCATGCCAAAAGTTTCATTTTTACTTGGCAAAATAAATATATCTGATTCACGCATTTTTGCTAAGACTTGCTTATGAGGAATTTGACCTAAAAATTTCGCTCTTTTAGAAAGTTTTTCTAATTTTTGTTTTCCACTTCCAATAACAGTCAGTTCAACATTTTCAAACTTTTCACAAGCTCGAATAACTTTATCAATATTTTTTCTTTTTATAAATTGACCACATGTCAAAACTTTAATTTTTTCGCTATTTCCCCATTTTTTTTCAATAATTAAACTTTCATCAATTCCTGAAGGTGCAACAAATGTTTTATTTGCATATTGAGGATAAAGTTTCAGAAATTTTTCTCTCAAAACATAAGAACGGCAAGCAATTGCAAATGCATTTTTGTAAGCTTTTTCCAATTCCGGCTTAAAATAAATGCCGTAAATAGGGTTTGTTAAAACTTCCAAATCAGAAACATGAACTCCTGCACAAAATTTTAGTCCAAGCCTGTTTGCAAAAATCAAACCGCTTGGCATGTGAGCAACAATCACATCCGGCGCAAAAAGAGTTTTTATTTTCTTTTTAATGTCACCTAAAAACGGCAAAACGTAATTCAAATTTTCAACCTGACCATAAATTCCATCCTTGTAATAAGGTTTTTTGCGCAAATATGAATTTAACAAAAAGTTTGGTTTGATTATTCTGACTTCGTGTCCTAATTTTTCCCAACTTTTAACAAAAGCTTGAATTGTACGAGGAGTATATTTTTCATTTTCATCAATCGGGTATAAATCTGTAATAACAAGTATTCTCATAATTTAATCCCCTAAATATCAGTATATTTATTTTTTTCAAAACACAAAATATTGATTAAAGAAAAAATCATAACTACTACAAGCAAGACTACCGCTAGAGCTGAAGCATAACCCAAATCAAGATTTTCAAAAGCTCGTTCATAAATATAATAAACAATTGTTTTAGATGAATTCAATGGTCCACCTTTTGTCATAACGTAAATTTCTGCAAAGACTTTCATTGCCGAAATTGTTGAAATTGTTGAAATAAGAGCTATTGTTGGCATTATATGAGGAATAGTTACTGTTAAATGTTTTTGAAAGAAATTAGCACCGTCAATATCACAAGCCTCATACAAATCTTGAGGAACACTCATTAATGAAGCCAAATAAATCATCATGTAATATCCGACCCCTTTCCAAATAGTAACTACTGCTACTGAAAAAAGAGCCCATCTTGTATCAACAAGCCAACCAATCGGTTCAATATGAACAAGCGACAGCAAGTAATTTAAAACACCTTGTCCTGCGTAAAGCCATTTGAAGGCAATTGCTGCAACAACAATTGAAACAATTACAGGAAGATAAATAAGTATTTTGTATAAAGTTATTCCACAGATTTTTTGATTAATTAAAATTGCAATAAACAAAGGAAAAATTACCAAAAAAGGAACTGCAATTACAAGATACATAAAAGTATTAAACATAACTTTGTAAAAAACAGGTTCGTGAAACAGTTTTATATAATTATCAATTCCGTTAAAAGTCGGATGATAAATACTTAAAGAATAATCAAAAAAACTTAAACCTATTGTTTGAAAAAAAGGTATAAAAAAGAATACCAACAAAACTGCTGTTGCAGGTAATAAAAACAAATACGGTGTATACTTTTTATAATAATTCACGTTTTTATTATCTCATTGGTTTTGCACAAGGTCAAGCTTCAAGTACATTATAATAACTATAAATTAATCAATAAACATACAATCGCCATAACTGTAGAAACGATATTTTTCTTTTATCGCCTCAGCATAAGCTTCAAATATAAAATCTTTTCCGGCTAAAGCACTTACCAGCATCAGCAATGTTGATTTTGGCAAGTGAAAATTTGTAATCAATTTATCAATTACTTTGAACTCATAAGGCGGATAAATAAATAATTCAGAAGCTGCACGACAAGCTTTGATTTCGCCATAAATTTTATACGCAGTTTCCAATGTTCTTACTGTAGTTGTACCAACAGCAACAATTTTTTTCCCTTCAGATTTTGCTTTATTAATTAAATCAGCCGTTTCCTGAGTAATTTCAAAAGCCTCTGAATCCATGTGATGGTCAAGGATATTTTCACATTTTACAGGACGGAAAGTACCAATTCCAACATCAAGTGTAACATATCCGATTTGAACACCTTTTGCTTTCAATTGGTTAAGAACATCTTCCGTAAAGTGCAATCCCGCAGTAGGAGCGGCAACAGAACCTTCATTCTTTGCATAAACTGTTTGATATCTTTCAAAGTCAAGTTGTCGAAGTTCTTCTGTTGCCATTTTTCGTTCAATATACGGTGGCAGAGGAATATTTCCAACTTTATGAAGAATTTGAAGCAAATCTCCTTCATAAATCATCTTAACAACCCATTTCCCATCATCAGGAAGTGGCATAACAACTTCTACAGAAAGTTCGTCACTAACTTTTATAATAGTTCCGACACGTACTCGCTTTGAAGGTCTGATTAGTACCTCCCAACGACTGTCATTACTGCTACTTTCGTATTTTTTTAACAGAAAGACTTCAATTTTTGCACCGGTATCTTTGTAACCATACAATCGTGCAGGCATAACCTTAGTATTATTCAAAATCAGAACACAATTTTCATCCAGAAAATCAACTATGTTAAAAAAGTTTTTATGCAAAATTTGATGATTTTCCCGTTTAAGCACCATCATTTTTGAGTTTTCCCGTTTTTCGCTAGGACGTTGAGCTATTAACTCTTCCGGTAATTCATAGTCAAATTCTAAAATATGCATAGTTAAACCTCTTTCAACCTACTTATTATAGCACGAAAAGAAGACAATTTATTAAATCATTCCACAAAACGAAAAACAGATATTTTTGACTGAATTATTTACCTATTTAAAACAATTTATTTATGTTTGCATGTTAACCTTCTTCTTTTTTTGTACTATAATTTATTTGTACTTTTATACATAAAAGAAAGGAAGAGGCTATAATGACTAATTTAGACAAAATTATGAAGCCGAAATCAGTTGCAGTTATTGGTGCATCTACCAAAGAACACACAATTGGTTCCGACATTATGAAAAGATTACAAGAGTACAAATTTAACGGTAACATCTACCCAGTAAACCCTAAGGGCGGAATTATCGAAGGTTTGCAAGCATATACTTCTATTTTAGAAGTTCCTGGCGAAGTTGACTTAGCAATCATCGTTGTTAATGCAAAATTCGTTCTTGATACAATCGACCAATGTCACCAAAAAGGTATTAAAGGTCTTTGTATTATTACAGCTGGTTTCAAAGAAACAGGTAAAGAAGGTGCAGAAGCCGAAAAACAACTTCTTGCAAAAGTTCGTGAATATGGTATGAGATGTGTTGGACCTAACTGTTTAGGTGTTGTTAACACTCACCCTGAAATCAGACTTGACGGATGTTTCGCTGAATCATTACCTGAACGTGGAAACATTGGTTTCGTTTCTCAATCAGGTGCTTTAGGCGGCGGTATTTTGAACATCCTTAAAGACCTTAACCTTGGTTTCGCTCAATTTATTTCAATTGGTAACCAAGCTGATGTTAATGCTGAAACAGCTCTTGAATACTGGGAAGATGAAAAAGACGTTGAACAAATTCTTCTTTATATGGAATCTATCCAAAACCCAGCTAACTTTAGAAAACTTGCTTCAAGAATTTCTAAGAAAAAACCTATTCTTGCGCTTAAAGCAGGACGTTCTGCAGCTGGTGCTAGCGCAGCATCTTCTCACACAGGTTCTTTAGCAGGTGCTGATAAAGCAGCTAACGCTTTATTGAACCAATCAGGTGTAATTAGAGAATACTCTTTGAAAGACCTATTCGCTACAGCTAAAGTTTTTGCTAACTGCCCTATTCCAAAAGGGGATAGAGTTGCAATTATCACTAACTCAGGCGGTCCTGGTATTATGGCAACTGACGCTATCTGCGAACACGGTATGCAAATTGCTAAAATTTCTGATGAAACCAAAGAAAAACTTAGAAGTTTCTTACCATCAGCAGCATCAGTTAAAAACCCTATCGATATGATTGCTTCTGCTCCAATTGAGCACTACAAGCAAACTTTAGAAACAGTTATTGCTGATGAAAATGTTGATATGATTATTACAATCTATCTTCCATTCTTAGGTTTGAAAGATATTGATGTTGCTAAAGCATTAATGGAAATCAAAGCTAAAAATCCGCAAAAACCTGTTATCGGTGTATTCATGACAAAATCTGAATTCTTCTCAACACTTTCTGAAATGGATGTTAATATGCCATTCTTTATGTATGCAGAAGAAGCTGCTGACGGTTTGAACAGATTAAATCAACAAAGAAAATGGATGGAAAGACCAGAAGGCAAAATTCCTACATTCAATGTTGATTACAAAAAAGCTCAAGCTATCATTGCTCAATCAGTTAACGAAGGTCGTGACCAACTTACAACTCGTGAATCAATCGATGTATTAGATGCTTACGGCATCAGAGTTTGTAAATCAGGTTTCGCAACAACTGAAGATGAAGCTGTTGCAATCGCTAACTCTATCGATTATCCGGTTGTAATGAAGATGACTTCAAAAACAACTTCTCACAAAACTGATGTTGGCGGTGTAAGAGTTAACATTCAATCAGAAGCACAATTGAGAGCTGAATACAAAGACCTTATTGCTAAACTCGAAGAACGTGGACTTTTAGACGGTCTTGAAGGTGTAATCATTCAAGAAATGGTTAAAGGAAACAGAGAAATGGTTTGCGGTATCGCAACAGATCCTCAATACGGACCAATGATGATGTTCGGTTTAGGTGGGGTATTCATCGAAGTTATGAAAGATGTAACTTTCAGAATCGCTCCTCTAACAGATATTGATGCTAAAGAAATGATTAAATCAGTTAAAGCATATAAACTTCTTGAAGGCGCTCGTGGTACAAAACCTGCTCAAATGGAACAAATCGAAGAAACATTATTGAGACTTTCTCAACTTGTTAACGATTTCAAATTCATCGACGAATTAGACATCAACCCATTGTTGATTTCTGAAAAAACAGGTGAAGGTATCGCAGTTGACGGACGTATCAAAGTTAGAATGTCTGAAGCTAAAGAAGCTTTAGGTTGTTCTTGCGAAAACGGCTGTTGCGCTTGCGGTTGCTAAGTAAAGAAAGAAAAAGTTAATAAAATAATGTAGGGTGGGCAAAGCCGTGAGGCGTGCCCACCTTTTTTATTGAATTGATTGACACGCTTATAATGTACCCCCGCATTGCCCACTCTACTACGAATTCAGTTCTACTAAAGAATCTAAAATCAATTCTTTAAATTTCTCATCAATCGCATTTAAATCAATCACATCAACTTCATAGGGTAAAGTTGAGTCACTGAATTCCAATAAAATCTTGCCTAAAATATCGGCAGAAAGTTTTTCTTCCGGCAACTGAACTGCAATATCAATATCAGAATATTCTTTGTAAGTTCCTTTTGCACGAGAGCCGAAAACATAAAATTTTGCATCTTTTTGAGGAATATTTTGATGCAAAACTTCTAATATAAAATCAATATGTCTTTTTTCTAATCCGAACATTGTATTGCTTTTAATTTATCCAGTAAAAATTTTGCTTCAAATGCAAAATCTTCAATAATTGAAACTACATCTTGAGCTATTTTTTCGTCGTAAGTATAAGAAGTTAAATTTCTCTTCTGTCTATAGTTATCCCATTTTTCGAGATTTGAACGCAAAAGTCCCATTTTATTTGCTTGTCTAATCATTTCGTTGAAAGTCATACAATCAATATTTTCAAAAACAAAAGCCCCGCTGGCTAAATAACGTTTAATCATTTTTAAAGAAATAGAATACGTATATTCAAATCTTTGTATCATAGAATCACGAGTGATTAAATCAGATGTATCAAAATTATAAATTTTAATAACCTCAAAAAGACTTATCAAAGCTTTTTCAAAAGATGTTAAATCAATAATTTCCATAAACTAATACTAACACATATTATTAACGATTTCAAATTCATTGATGAATTAGACATCAACCCATTGTTGATTTCTGAAAAAACAGGTGAAGGTATTGGCATTATTATAAACTTTTCAAACACTCAACAATTTTTTCTGTTGCATCAAATTTTGCTAAATGAGAAGAATTTTGTTTTATATAATTCATTTTAATAGGGTTATCCAAAAACAGGTGAATGGTTTCTCTTAGTTTATTTGGCTCCAAATCTTTGTCTTCCAAATAAACGCATGCTCCCATTTCTAAAAGACATTTTGCATTTATTCGTTGATGATTAGCGGCGGCATACGGGAACGGAACCAAAATCGGAGCAACTCCTGATGCACAAATTTCTGAAATACTCAAAGAACCGGCTCTTGAAATTACAATATCCGAAGCTTTTAATACAGAAATCATATCCATAAAATATGGCTGCACAATCAAATTACCATCTTGTTCCCATGCCGGATAAACCAGTTTTAGTTTTTCAACAATTTCATTGTAATTCTTTTTCCCTGTTTGAAAAATTACTTGCATTCCTGCATCTTGAACAAATTCTTTTAAGACTTCTACGACCGTATTGTTAATAGACTTTGCGCCTTGAGAGCCACCCATAACAGTCATCGTCAGTTTATTCTTTAAACCCATGTTAATACGAGCGGTTTCTTTTGTCATTGTGTCAAACTCCGGTCTTATTGGATTTCCGGTAACAATTGAATGCCTGTTAGGTATATATTTTTTAGCTTTTTCAAAAGCTAATGAAACATATTTTGCTCGCTTACAAAGCCTTCTTGTAACAAGCCCCGGCATTGCATCACAGTCATGCATCATATACGGAGTTTTAGTAATTATACAAGCAAATATCATTGGTGCAGAGACATAACCACCGGTTGCAAAAACAGCATTTGGTTTATATTTTTTTATATATCTTATTGAATAAAGAATTGCACGAACCAAACGAATTCCCCAATAAAAGAATTTTGGATTGAGTTTTCTTGGCATGCCAGAAACTCCGACATGCAAGAATTTATAACCCTTTTTTGTAGCAAGTTCAAATTCCATGTTATGCCGATTTCCAACATAATAAACTTTTGATTCTTGAGCTAATGCATCAGCCACAGCCATTGCCGGATAAATGTGTCCGCCTGTTCCGCCACCAGTAACGAAGTAGACTCTTTTATATGTTTCTGACATTATTATAATTCCTTATTCTCTTCACGTTGTCTTTTGATATGTTTAATAAAATTCCAACCATACATAATGATACCATAATAGAAGTTCCGCCATAACTGATAAATGGCATTGGAACACCTGTTGCAGGAACAAAAGAACTTGCAACCCACATATTTAAAAATCCTTGGAAACAAATAGAAAAAGTTAATCCTAAAGCAAGAAGTTTTCCATACATATCTTGACATTTTGTTGCAATAATAAAACCTCTTTGCAAAATTGTCCAAAATAAACAGATAACTAAAAGACAACCAATAAATCCATGTTCCTCGCCAATTACTGCATAAATAAAGTCTGTATGAGACTCAGGAAGCCAAGCTAATTTCTGTTTGGAACTTCCATAACCGACTCCGTAAAATCCACCGGTTGCAAATGCTACAAGAGATTGGATTACGTTATAACCGGCTCCAAGCGGGTCAGCTTCCGGATTCAACCAAGTCGTAATTCTTGAAGATTGATATCCTCTTAAACCTTTCATAATGAATAACGGAATTGCGCATGCAGCACCTGTTAATAAAAGTTTTATTGAACCACCGGCACAAGTATAAATTGCAACGGATGTAAACAAAAGTAGCAACAGCATACTTAAATTTGGTTGCATATAAATTAATCCCATCATAATCAAAATAGGAATAAATGCTGCAACAATTTTATTGTTATCAAAAATTTCTGTATTTTTATAAAAAACTCCTGCAAGCAAAAGTACAACCGCTGGTTTTGCAAACTCTGACGGTTGCAAACTAAATCCCGCAATATTAATCCATCTTTGTGCACCATTTACGGTAACACCCGCTACCTTAACAATTACAAGCATAATAATTACAAAAAAGGTAAACGGAATTGTATAAGCCATGAGCTTTTTATAATGAAAATTTGAAAAGAATCTTAATCCAATAAATCCTACAATTACACCTAATACTTGTTGAATCAAAAATCGTGCAGGATTAACCCCCATTTCAATACATTTCGGTGCGCTGGCTGAAAATATTGCCATAAGTCCGATTACGACAAGAAATATTACTGCAATCAAAAGTGGTCTGTCAGATTGCATATTTTGAGTACTCATTTTTTCGTTTTGACAATTACTATTTTGATAAGACATACTCTTTAAACACTTCTCCTCTGTGTTCGTAACTTTTGAACATATCGAAACTTGCGCATGCCGGTGATAAAAGAACCACATCCGGTTTTAGACTAATTGCTTTATCAATTGAACTTTCCAAGGTTTCTTCTCTAATTATATTATCAAAACCATTTTTTTTCAGATTTTCTTCAAAACGTTCTGTAGCTTCTCCTATCAAAAGAACCGTTTTGATATGTTTATTAATTGATTCACACATTTGGGTTAAATCAGTATTTTTATCTCTTCCACCTAAAATCAATGCAACATCAACATTATTAAAAGAATCAATTGCAACAATAGAAGCTTCCGGATTAGTTGCTTTTGAATCATTGTAAAAAGTTATTCCGTCCATTTCTCGGACTTTTTCCAAACGATGTTCTGGAGCTCTGAATGTCATTATTTGAGTTCTTATATCTTCATTTTTCATTCCGCAAAGTTTTGCACAAATAATTCCGCACATAATATTTTGATAATTGTGATGACCAACAAGAGGACAATCTTTGAGTGAAATAATTTTTTCTTCCCAACCTTCTCGTTTGAACCATAACTCTTCATCTTTTATGTAACAAGCATTTTGCGATTTTTCAGTATCAAACAAAAAGAGAATTGAATCTTTGCACTCATTTGCAAATTCCAAAAGTTTTTCATCTTTTGCGTTTAGAATAGCAAATTTAGGAGCTTGTTTCCCTAAAAACAATTTTGCTTTAGCTTTAAAATAGTTTTCCAAACCTTCATGCCAATCAATATGATCCGGAGTAAAATTAGTCCAACACGAGATGAATGGTTTAAAATCTACTGTCATTTGAGCTTGGTATGATGAGATTTCGCAAACTAAATAATCATTGTTATTACTTACTAAATCACAAGGTGGAACCCCAATATTACCACAGAAAGGCGCTTTAAAATTCTTATTTAAAATGTGCGAAACAAGTGCCGTAGTTGTAGTTTTACCATTTGTACCTGTTATCGCAATAAAAGGAGTTTTAGTATTTCTGTATGCGAATTCAACTTCTGAAATTATTTCAATATTTTTTTCATGTAATCGTTTAAAAATATCCGATTTCGGAGGGATTCCTGGGCTGGCTATAGCAAACGTTGCTCCATTAATAAACGAATCAGAATGCAAACCAAA
Organism: uncultured Vampirovibrio sp.; assembly: GCA_964531425.1. Classification (GTDB taxonomy): domain Bacteria; phylum Cyanobacteriota; class Vampirovibrionia; order Gastranaerophilales; family Gastranaerophilaceae; genus CAG-196. The sequence continues at coordinate 27,788 of CAZHEI010000015.1, forward strand.
TTCAACGTGAATTCCTAAATTTATAAGTTCTTGAACTTGTTCTTGATTAACTTCATTTTTACCTTCAGTTAAATAAACATTGTATCCCAAATTTTTCGCTAATTTTGCTGCTGCAATACCGCTTTTTGATAAACCTAAAACAAGAACTTTTTCTTCCATTTTTTTACTCTCCAGTAATAAAAATTTTAGCTCAAAAGGAATGAAAATAAAACAACTATTTGAGAAGATTTACCACACTTTTCACAAATTCAACTCTCAAGAATACAAAAAACTCAACGAGTAGCTGGTTTAGCAGTGTTATTTAGTAATGCCACAATTGCATCAACTTTTTTGCCATCCAAAGGATGGCCACCATCAGGTAAAATTGTACAGCTTCTCGTATTTGAGCCAGCAACTCGAGCAAGGTTTGAAGAGGCAGATACCAAGACTGTCTTATCATCCTTTGCATGAATAATATCAAGTGGCAATTTCAATTTTTTCAAATATTTTTCAGCTTCTAAAAAACCCGCAAGTGGCTCCCTTATATATGCCAAATTGTTATAAAGATATTTAATAAAATTAGGTAATTTTTTCTTAAAACTACTATCAATATTTACAGAGCCATGCCTCATCGCATCTGCTGCAGATACAAGGATTAAGCCTTCTAAATCAGGATTCTTAACCGCCAAACGTGTTGCAGGACTTCCCCCAAAACTATATCCGATAACACGTATTTTATTTGGTGATATACCTCGACTTTCTTTTAAATATTCAAGAGCTTTCATATTATCTTTGAATAAAATATTTGGTTTTATTTTTTCAGGAGGATTTTCTCCAAAACTTCTATATTCAGGTGCTAAAATCGCATAATTCGTTTCTTCAATAATTTTGCTATATAAATGTTGAATAGTTGAAATATTTTGACTAAGCCCATGCATTATAACAACATATTCATCCCTACTTCCATCATTTATATCCCAAGCATAAGTTCCGTTACCATTTTTATCCTTTAATTGCACAACTCTTGTAAAAGGAGCGATTTCCGACTCAGGAGCGCGAAGAATTCTTCTGGACAAAGATAGAGTTCTACCCATAAAATCATTAATGTATTTGGATGCAGGATTAAATACAACCTTTACTCCTTTAGGATCATAAAGGCCACCACAAAAACTACCATGAGTTGGTGTTGCATTTGGATAATTTATGCTTTGGATTTCCATACTTTAAAGTGTAATTCAAAAAAAATAAGTGCGCAACTAATAAATATTATTGATTTTACCTCTTGTTTGCTTTACGATTTTTATGTAAAAAAGAAGGAGAAAAAATCATGTCAAGAAAACCAATTATTGCAGGAAACTGGAAAA
>CAZHEI010000016.1:0-28259 GCA_964531425.1 uncultured Vampirovibrio sp.
ATCAGGCGATTGAGCGCATGACTTCCGGTGCGAAAATCAACCACGCAAAAGACAATGCGGCAAACTATTCAATCGCCACCAACATGACCACCAAAATCAACGCATATATGGTAGCAGAAGATAATTGCGCTATGGGCTTGGACTTGGTTACTACAGCTGAAGAATCATTGAGCCTTATTCAAGACAAACTCCAACGACTCCGTGACCTGCAAGAACAAGCTAGTAATGGAACTTATGGTGAAGATTCCTTGAAAGCAATCAATTCAGAATCAAATGCATTGGTTGAAGAAATCAACCGTATTTACGAAACAGCAGAATATAACGGAATAAAACTTTTTAAAGACAATACATCCGGCGGTAGTGGCATCGCCACTACCGCCCTAACCACCTCATCCACTGCCGGTATTGCAACTCAATCAACCGCTCAATCTCGAGCAACCGTCACGGTTGACGAGTCAAAACGAGTATCAAATGTTACGTCTTTTACGTCCGGTGAAACTTACTATTTAACTACCACTGATGACCTTGTAGCTTTACAAAATCTGACCAACTCTGGTGTTTCAACAGCAAATGCCAATTTCGAACAAGCCACTGATATTGATATGAATGGGATTGAATTTTCTGGAATTAAATTATTTAATGGAACTTACAATGGTAACGAGTATAAAATTTCTAATTTAAAGATAGAATCTCCAGAAAATACAAGTGCAGGATTATTTCTCACTTTTAATGGTACTGCCCAGAATATAATTTTAGAAAACTGTGATATTAGTGGGGAAAATTTTGTTGGTGGAATTGCCGGCTTTTTAAGTAATAATAGCACGATATCAAATTGCTCTGTCTCAGGTAAAGTATCTAGTACAAGAACTGCCGGAGGTTTGGTTGGCGGAGTTAGTATAAATTGCAAAATTGAAAATTGTACAGTAAATGCAGAAGTCGTTGGAAATGATAACGTAGGAGGATTATGTGGGGTTGTATCACTTGAAGGTAAATTAAAAGCAAATAATATATCATTAACAACTACTGTTACTGGGAATTCTAATGTTGGTGGATTAATTGGTTGGGCAAGTGATGTATATTTATCAGATTCTAATATAGCTTGTAAGGTAAATGGTACTGATGGTGCCACAACCGGTATTATATATGGTCAAACAAGCTCTGATAAGTCTTTAGGTTGTACATTTACAAATGTAACTTATGATGGTTCATTGAATTCTGGAATGCCACTTATAGGTAAAGATGTCGACGGGAATGATACATCTGGCGTAATTGATTCATCTGCTATTACACCCGAGCCAGATCCAACTCCCACTCCGACTCCCGACCCAGAACCCACACCTACGCCAGACCCCGATCCAGAGCCAACACCTGACCCTGAGCCGACTCCGGATCCAACACCAACAACTCCATCAAAACCACAAATAACTTACGCACCTGATTCAATTTTGTTGCAAATAGGTGTTGGCGGGGAATGGGATTCACAAATCGCCATAAGTACAAAATTTGAATTAACAGGACTTGAAGATTTATGTGATATCGGACTTGATACAACGACAGATTTTTTAGCAAAAATAGATTCGTTGTTAGATGTAATTTCTGAAAAACAAACAGAATTCGGTGCTGTATCAAATCGTCTGGAATCAGCTCTTGATTCTATTGCAGTATCGTACGACAATCTTGTGTCTTCACGTTCAACGATTCAGGATTCGGATATTGCTGAGCTTTCTAGTGAATACATTCGACAACAAATCCTTCAACAAGCCTCTGCAACCTTGATGGCTACGGCAAACCAGAGTCCTTCTATAGCTTTGCAGTTGCTGTAGAGTGACCAAGTGGTTACAAGCAATGTTCCCTCGCCCTGCGGGAGAGGGCTAGGGTGAGGGGGCAAAATCAAGTGACCAAGTGGTTACGGGTTTTGTGAATTGTGAATAGTGAGTAATGAATCGGGGGGTATTATAAATTATATTGTCATCCTGAATAGCCGACAAAATTAGACATTGTATTTGTCTTTGAGATAATAAATAAGGCGTATTTCAGGATCTTGCCAACTTGGCATGATACTTATGTATTGGTCAGATCCTGAACAGCTTGAAAATTACGGATTTACATCCTTATTTTCTGCGCTTTCAGGATGACAGGTTTTATTTGTGTATTGAGTCGAGATTTGAGGGTTACGTTTTTGATATTACGAATGACCCCGCCCCTGAATTTGCTCAAAAATAAATTTTTGGCAAATTCTTCCCCGCCCTCAAGGGGTGGGGATGTAACAATTTCCTATTTTCCACTTTCAACTATCCATTCATAGAAGTGGATTGCTAGGGCTTAAGCCCTAGCAATAACGCATGACTAGTAGCTTTGCACCCTGCTATTACAAAATGTTACAATGCATTTAAAAATAGGCAATTTTTCAAGAGAAAAAACGTTATTATAAATATAGTGGTAGTGAAATATAAAGGTGTGCTTATGGTTCAAGCTATTTCTAATCAAAATCAAAATTCCAATAGATATGGTGCAATAAACAGAATTGGCAGAACTGACAACGGTAGAGTTGTTTATCAAGTTGTCGATGCTGATGGAAAAGAAGCTGCAAAAATGAGCGTTGCTCAAAGAGATAGCGATACTTTTGAAAAATCTTACAAAACAATTATGAGTTCAGCTCCTAAAATGCAAAAATATGCAGAAACAACCTCTCCTGAACAAATGCAAAAGAAACAATCTCAAGCGAAATGGATAATTGCAGGATGCGGGCTTCTAGGAGGTATATTTCCTCTTCTTAAATCAAAAGGAAACGGTTTCTGGGGTGCGATGAAACAAATTGGTCTGACTTTATTAGGTACTGGCGCCGGCTTGGTTGGCGGGGTTTATCTTGCAGGAAAAATGGTAACACCTCCCGGAGTAGCAGAATTTACAAAAGCGACTCAAACCATTTCAAAACTTGATATTCAACCTATTATTGAATAAGCTAAAATTTACAAAACCTCTCTTTTATGATAAAATCTTACATGTAAAAAGAGAGGTTTTTATATGAAGAAAAAAGGATTTACTTTAGCGGAAGTTTTGATTACGTTAGCTATAATTGGTACAGTTGCTGCAATTACACTACCGGCATTAATGACAGATACCACATCTGCTCAAATCGGTCCAAAATTGGCAAAAGCTGTATCTATGTTTGAGCAAGCAAATGAAGCTATGCTTAATGCTAACTCTGTTGATACACTTTCTGATGCCGGACTTTTAGGTAGCACAGCGACATATTCCGGAGAATTAGCAAAATACCTAAAAGGAACAACATCCGGTACAACCAGCTTTTTAACTAAAGACGGAATGCTTTATACCTTTTCTATTACAGCAGCAAGTCCTGCTAACTCATCTGACCCAGGACATTTACAAAGAATTGGAGACGTTACTGTAGATATTAATGGAAATTCCAAACCAAATATCGATGGTACTGATAAATTTTACTTTTCTTGGTGGAATGATGGCTCTCTAAGACCAAAAGGGGCAACAAATTGGGGCGGAAACGATACTTGGACAACAAAATGTCCTAAAGCTGAATCTGGAACTGTTGCTGATTATACATTCTGCGCAGGTCACGTTTTTGAAAACAATTTAAAAGTTCTTTATAGATAACAAAAAACTCGCTCATAAGAGCGAGTTTTTTTATTCAAGAGTTTGCGTAAAATTAAAATTTTCCCGCAAACTCTTGGGAACGATTTCACATCAGGGCGGATTTGAAAAACCTCAAAAATTTGTCAATTTTTGGTTTTTCCTGCATCCTCTCAATCTGACATGATTTAAAAATATTTTTAAGCTATAATTTAGCTATTAAGAAGAAAGGAAAGATTTTATGACAAATTTATCACCATTACAAATCGAAAGACTAAAATACCAGCCAAAATTGCCTTCTTCTTTGGCAAGCGGTATTAATCATCTTGTATCTAAAGAAGGTTCTGCTACAGAATCAGTTGCAAACCAAGATGAAATCAAGGCTTTATTTAAAAACACATACGGAAAACCGACCGTAACATTTGAAACTTCAACTTCATCATCTTCAAGCGAAATCAGAAATGTTGGTGTAATTCTTTCAGGAGGGCAAGCTCCTGGTGGACACAACGTTATTGCAGGTTTATATGATGCTTTAAAACAAGCTAACTCTTCTAACAAACTATATGGTTTTTTAGGCGGACCAAGTGGTATTATTGAAGGCAAATATGTAGAATTCAATGATGAATTTATTAATGACTACAGAAATACCGGTGGTTTCGATATTATTGGTTCTGGCAGAACTAAACTTGAAACAGAAGAACAATTCAAATCTTCATTAGAAGTTTGTAAAAAACTTAATTTATCAGCTGTTGTAATTATCGGTGGTGATGATTCTAACACAAACGCAGCTCTTCTTGCTGAATGGTTTGTTGCTAACAATGCAGGAATTCAAGTTATCGGTTGTCCTAAAACAATTGACGGCGATTTAAAAAATGAACAAATCGAAATTTCATTCGGTTTTGATACAGCTACTAAAACTTACGGGGAACTTATTGGTAATATTGAAAGAGATGCTAACTCTGCTAAAAAATACTGGCACTTCGTTAAAATTATGGGTAGAAGCGCTTCTCACGTAGCACTTGAAGCAGCTCTTCAAACTCAACCAAACATTACATTAATTTCAGAAGAAGTTGAACAAAAGAAAATGTCTCTTTCTTCAATTATTGACTACATTACTGATATCGTTGTAAGACGTTCTAACAACGGTAAAAACTTCGGTATTGCAGTTATTCCGGAAGGTTTGATTGAATTTGTTCCTGAATTAAAATCAATGATTGCTAATTTAAATGACATTATGCCATCTTTGGAAAAAGATTCAGCTTATTCTAACGGTAGCGATGCAGAAAAAATTGCAATTATTGAAAATTCTCTTTCAAGCGAAAATTCTTCTGTATTCAAATCTCTTCCTGCATTAATTAAATCTCAATTATTAATGGACAGAGATCCTCACGGAAACGTTCAAGTTTCTAAAATTGAAACAGAAAAATTATTGATTTCTATGGTAGAAGAAAAATTAGCTACTTTGAAAAAAGAAGGAAAATTCTCAGGTAAATTCTCTACTCAATCACACTTCTTTGGTTACGAAGGACGTTGTGCATTCCCTTCTAATTTTGATGCTGATTACTGTTATTCACTAGGTTTCAATGCATTTGCATTAATCAATTTTGGTTTAACAGGTTATTTATCATCAGTAAGAAATCTTACTGCTCCAGCTACTGAATGGATTGCAGGCGGTGTTCCACTTACAATGATGATGAATATGGAAAGACGTCACGGTGAAATGAAACCGGTTATTAAAAAAGCTCTTGTTGAACTTGACGGACCTGTATTCAAAAAGCTTGAAGCTAACAGAGAAGACTGGGCTTTGAACGACAGATATTTATTCCCTGGTGCTATTCAGTACTTTGGACCATCTTCTGTTTGTGACATCACTACAGTTACTCTTGCTCTTGAAAGCGAAGCTAAATTAGCAGGAAGCTTAGTTTAAGTTTAAGTTTAATTGAACTGATACTAGAAACGGGGCGGAATCAAAGATTCCGCCCCGTTTTCACTTATAAAATTATAATTTTTTTCTTAAATCAAGAATTTTATTAGCATCCTCTTCTGTCAAATATTTTGCTCCGCCTAAAATCTCGGTATTCAAAACAACTTGTGCATAAGATTCAGCAAGTTCAAGTTTTAAATAAGCATCCTCTATTGTTTTTGCACCCACTACGAAACCGTGATTTGCCATTAAAACTGCATCATATTCATTAAAAAATTTAATAGTATTATCAACTAATTCTCTGGTTGAAGGCAAAGCATACTCTGCTAGAGGGATTCCTCCAAAATAGAAAACATTTTCTGCCATTATTGGTGCCATCAAATCTTTTCCTGCAGAAGCAAAACTACTCAAATAAGGCGCATGAACATGGATAATATAATTTATATCAGGTCTTTGTTTATAAACCTCAATATGTAAAAATTTTTCGCTGGAAGGTTTTCTTCCTTTGTCTAAAGAATTACCTTCAAAATCAGTATAAACAATTTGTTCTTTTTTTAAATACCCATTTGAAGAGCCGGAAGTGGTTATTAACAATCCATTTTTGTATCTTGCCGAAATATTACCCGAATACCCCGGAGTAAAATTTTTTTCTCCACAAAGTTTACCGTAATCAATAATTTCTTTGGTTAGTTTGCACCTAGAGAACATCCTCATACTCCTTAACATTTTCTACAACCGCTTTTTCCAAAACTCTTGGTTGAGTTGGAGCTGCATACTGATTTTCTTTTTTTGCAACAGGTCCGTCATTTTTCTTTTCAGTTTTCTTTTTATCCTGTTTGATTTCTAACGTTTCATATTGAACATTTGTACCCTTTGCATCCATCATAACTTCAAAAGTACAACGCAAATTTTCTCTAATAAAATCATATCCAATGTTGAATTTTAAATCATCAGGTCCGAATGAAAAATAGAATGTATTTTCTTGCAAATCTCTTCCATTTGCGGCATCATTCGACAAGTTTATATTTGAGAACCAAGAAACTGTAAGCCATCTGCACAATCTTAAGTATTCTCTTACATAAAGAGATTGTTTACCATATCTATAAGTATCAAATGCTGTCAAAGGTGTATTATCATCATATACAGAAAATAAATAACCGAAATCTTGCATCCAGCGTTTGTACTGCATGTGAACATTTGGTCCTATTCTTCCAATAATTTGTGTATCACCAGTTCCATATATTGCAGAAGATAATTGAGAATTCATACCAATACTAAACGCTTTTAGTTTTTCCTCATCTACATATTTATAAAAAGTTTGATTTACTTGTGCCATATATCTAAAACGAGTAGTTCCCGTTTTAGAACCTTGCAGTCTTTCGTGTTTACTATCAAAATCTAAATCTTGATAATAACCTGCATCAAATCTATGTCTAAAACTTGAAGTTTGACCTTTCAATAAGAAACTGTCAGCAGAGTATGTTTTAGAATAAACCAAGGATGTCCCGTATTTTGGACGACGTCTACCTAAAAACCATTCATCCATAAAACCGTTTACGCTATATTCCAAAAATAAATTATCATCCAAATTTTGTTTACCATAAACTATAAATCTATCTTCTGCTGAACCATAAGCAGCTAAAGTATGGTTGGTTCCACTACTGAAACGAGTCATTGCTCCGACACCAAATCCGCTTTTATAATTTAGCATTGGAACAGCTTTTAAAACAGAGCCTTTTGGTAATTCAAAAACTACCCCAGGTCCGGCATACATTCCAAGTCCTCTATATGCACCAATTTCCCAGTGATTAGTTTCAGCATAATCATGATTTTTATTTGTGTAAATCTTAGCTGATTTTGTTTTGAAAACTTTTTTATCGCCTTTAAAAAGTTGTGGCTTTGTTATTTCAATGATTTCTAAATCACCTTTTTGTGTGATTTTGATATCTTGAACTTTCAGTGTTACAATACCATTTGCCATATCCTCGGACAAAGTATCACCTTTTGGCATAAGCATTCTGCTTAATCTTGGTCCACGAGTACCGGAACTAAAATTAATTGGAAAAGATTTATCTACTGTAATATCACCATTTTCTTGAACGATTTTATCTCCGTAGACATAACCTTTTTGCGATTTAATTACAATAGAATCTGTTTGAGTCAATGGGTTTTCAATAAGGGCATTTTCTTCATTCATATCAACAAATATGTAATCACCCGTAATTGTTTGACCGCCTTTTAGAATTTTTACGTTACCTTCTGCTTTTACCGTATTATTCATTCTATCAAAGGTTATAACATCAGCTTTTACAATTGTTCCTTGTTTTACAAATTCAACATTGACATTTCCGGTTGCATAAATAAGATAATTTTCCGTATCATAATCAACCTTTTCGCAATCAAGAATAATATCTTCTTTTTCTGCTTCAACAACTTCTTTTTTCTTCTTTTTGCCAAACCAACTTTTTGGGGTCGTTGAATCTTCTTCTAAAATTTCTTCATCAGCTTCAAAACCATCTGGAGCCATTTCTTCAAAATCATCTTTTACTTCTTGAGAAGCAAATTCGGAAGTTTCAACTTCGCCAGAATATACTTCTTCCGCAGTAGGAGCTAGTTCGTATTTTTTTAATTCCCGCTTATCAGATGCATTTTTAAGTTTTAAACGTAACAGCTTAATCGGAGGAATTGTACCATTATGCAAATTTTCTTTTTCAGAAGAACTTTTTGCGGAATTTGATTGTTCTATTAGAGGTGGTTCAAAAAAAGCTTCTCCTGTAAAATCTTCTGCTCCGGATAGCCCAACATCAGCCTTTACGTAAGCTGTTGTAATAAGTGTTGTTATAAATAATAATACTAATCTTTTTCTCAAAATAATTTGTCCTATTATAGTGATACATAATTACCAGGGTTGTTCGGCTGACCGTTTACACGAACTTCAAAGTGACAATGAGGTCCGGTACTGTAACCGGTTGTACCTTCATAGCCAACAACCTGACCTTTTGCTACTCTTTGTCCATTTGCGACTTTAATTGTACTCATGTGAGCATACAGCGTCGTAATTGGTTTTCCGTTTACAATTCCATGTTCAAGAATTACAACTTTACCATAACCGCCATACCAACCGGAATAAATAACTTTACCGGAATTTGAAGCTCTGATTTCACCGTAATTCGGACCAGCTATATCAACTCCTGAATGGAAAGAACGACTATTGAATATCGGATGCGTTCTCCATCCAAATGGCGAAGTTATTCTTCCTGAAATTGGTTTGATGAATCCTGATGCAACTTGTACACCGGAATCTTTTGTCGTTTTGTTAATATAAGAACCTATGCTTGCAGATTGTTTTGCAAGCTCACGTTCAGCTTTTTGATATGCTACTCGGTCGTTTTTCAACTTTGTAATCATATTTTTATTTTTTGCAATAGCTCTATTTATATATTCTTGTTGAGTATTTATAGACGCAACTGAGCGTTCAAGATGTCGTTTTCTTGCAATAATATTATTTCGGATGTCACGAATTTCTTTTGCTTTTCGCTTAGAAGCTTCCATTTTTGCAAAATCATCCTTTAAAATAATATCTTGAAAATAATATTTATCTACAAGTTCATTTATATCACCCGAACTCAATAATACTTCAAATCGAGCTTTTCTACGAGATTTATAAATCGTACGAATTCTATTCATCAATGATAAATTCAATTCGTTGTACTCCGCAGAAGCTTGCTCTAACTTACGTTGCCATTCATCTAAATCCTTCTGCGCAGAAACAATTTTAGTTTTAGAGTTCGTTAAATTTGTATTTGCAGTTTCCAATTTCTGTTGGTTTTTATATAGCTTGTTTGTTTCTAGGCTTTCCAGCCATTTTAAACGATTAATTTTTTCTCTTGTTGCTCGCTTCTGAGCTTCTATATCAGAGGTCGCAAACGAAGTCAAACACCCTGCGGTATTTAACAGAATTGCTAAAAATATTAAAAGATTTAATATTTTTTTTAAATTCACACTTATTTCCCCATGCTTAATATAGCAATTACGGCAGTTCCACCTAATAGCCAAAGAGCGACTGCTACAAAAATAAACCCAACGATTACTTTTTTATTTCTTCTAAAAAAATCCATCTCCACCTCTCAATAAGATTATTATAGTATAAAAATATTTATAGGGCAATTTTATTCAAAGAGAGCTACAAAGTTTGTAATATTTTAATCATCATCTACATCATCAGAGAGATTTACTTTAGATTCTATTTTATCAAAAGAAGCTTTATCAACTTTATCATCTTTTTCTAATCCAACAAATCGTAACACCGGATGGATTAAAGCTTGGCTGACAGCCGGAGCTATCATTGCTAGTCCAACAACAGACCCAATAATATTACTCAAGTCTACAGCACCTTTCACTGAATTAAATTTATTTGGAACTTCCTTTTTTAATTCTTCCAATAAAGTTGAATTGTACATATCCTTCACTTTACAATTTTTATAAGAAATCTCTTTGTTTAGAGTTTGTAATCGATTATTTACATTTATATTGTCAGCAAGTTTTCTGTAGTGAGTATATTCTTTAAAATTTTTAAAATGTTCAAAACCTTCTGTATTTTTAAATATTTTTTCTTTGGCAAGTTTAAATCCACCTTTTTTAAAAATTGGAACAATCACCGCCATATAGATAGCCAAACAAGTTGCTTGATACAAAAATTCTTTTGTTGCGGCGAATTTTCTCGTATCATCATCAATATTACTGTCTATTAAAATAAACCCAGGTCTACCAATAGCATTTACTGTTGTCTTGCAAATAACTGATGCATCAGAATTTTGCGCAATATTCACAAGAGTTGGGTTTGTTATAGCTTTTGAAATTGCTGATATCATACACCACCTACTTTCATTCCGGCGGTTGATACACTTTTAAACACAGGTTTTGTTATTTTTTGTTTTGGCGGAGTAAGTTTTGTTGCAGGTGTTGAATCTTTGCCATCCTGGATATCCAGCTTATTCTTTGCAGAAATTTTTTCCATAACAGGTTTTACTGCAACAGAGCACAAGGCAGGAATTATTAAACCGGCTGCAGTACATACACCAATAAGCATTAAACCTGATTGTCCTTTTTTTACAGCAGATTCTTTCATGTTTTGCTTAACTTTGTCTGTTAAAACTTCTCCACTCTTTTCCAGCTTTGCAATTTTTTTATCAATTGCTTTTGAAGTTATATGTTTCCCCAACTTAGCCATCAGTTCACCCGAAGCCCAATACGTTGGAACTGCAATCACTTCTGTCAACAATTCCCTCAATGCAGCATATTTTTTACTTTCAGGATTTTCACCTTTCTTAAGCATAGTAATTGTTGGACGACAAATACCATTAGCCGATGCAATTGCAATCATCGGATAAATTGATTTATTATTATTGCCCAATTTTGAGCAAGTATTTTTTATAAAATTAATAACTGACATGATTCTACTTTTATACTAAAAAACAAACAAAATTTTTTTTGCTAGTAAAATTTAATCTAAAAATTAAACCTAATCGTCCAATATACATCAACGATAACATCTATAAAGATATTACTATGAAAAAAATATTTTTTTTATCACTAATAATTTTCGCGATTCCGGTTGTTGCGTATCAAGTTTATACACCAAATGAATTTCCCTACAAAAACACTGGAGATAAGCTTCTTTTTGTTGTCGATTTTTCCAACAGCATGGGCGAATACCTTGAACACAAAACAAAAGTAAATCAAGTAAAAGAGATGATGAAACGAATTTTACCTCAAATTTCGACTGATACAAAAGTCGGAATACGAGTTTATGGACATACTTGTAACATATTCGCATACAATGCTTGCAGAAGTTCAGAACTTTTGGTTCCTTTGAGAGAAAATAATTCTCTAAACATTAAGTCTGCCATTTCAAAATTACGTCCCAGAGGGATGACCCCAATAACTTATTCTTTAAAAGAAGCTGTAAAAAAAGATTTGGCAAATCAAAATGGTGTAAAGCACATCATTCTACTCACTGATGGGGGCGAAAATTGTGACGAAAGTCCATGTGATTACGCAATCGATTTGATGAAAAATCGTCGAGATATTAAAATTGATGTAATAGCATTCAATGTTCATGATTCAAATGATTTAGATCAACTCAAATGTGTTGCTGACGTTACAAGTGCGAAATTCATTCAAGCAGACACAAATGCGCAACTGATTCATTCAATGGAAGAATTAATTTTACCACACAAACAAGTTGAAGCTTTGCTATATGGAATTGAATAAACTTTTAATATATTTGTGCTAAAATAAACATAAATAGATTAAACGAGGTTTAGAAATGGAAGATTTAAGAGAAAAGTATGAAGTTGTTATTGGTTTAGAAGTTCACGCACAATTAAAAACCAAGTCAAAAATATTTGCACCGGATTCTACAGAATTCGGAAATGAACAAAACTCACAAACAAGTGCAATTACATTAGGTATGCCTGGGGTTTTGCCGGTTTTGAACAAAGAATGTGTAAACATGGGCATATTGCTAGGTTTAGCTCTTAATTGTGAAATTCCTGCAAGATGTAAATTTGACAGAAAACAATATTTTTATCCGGATCTTCCGAAAGGATACCAAATCTCTCAATATGATGAGCCAATTTGCGTAAACGGATATCTTGATATTAAAGGTAAGAGAATTGGTATTACAAGAGCTCACTTAGAAGAAGATGCAGGAAAACTTGTTCACGCAGGCGCAACAGGTTTGAATGGTTCAGCATATTCTCTTGTTGATTTAAACAGAGCCGGCACTCCACTTCTTGAAATTGTTTCCGAACCGGATTTACGTTCAGCAGAAGAAGCAAGAAATTACATGGAAGAATTAAGAAATATCGTAAGATATCTTGGTGTTTGCGACGGAAACCTTGAAGAAGGTTCCATGAGATGTGATGCAAACATTTCTATCATGCCAAAAGGCTCAAAAGAATTTGGTACTCGTGCAGAAATCAAAAACGTAAACTCTTTCTCAGCACTTCAAAGAGCTATTGAATATGAAATTGACCGTCAAATCGAAATCGTTGAAGAAGGCGGAAAAGTCGTTCAAGAAACTCGTTTATGGGATGACAACCTAAAAGAAACTCGTTCTATGAGAGGAAAAGAAGATGCGCATGATTACAGATATTTCCCAGAACCTGATTTAATGCCATTAGAAATTTCTCGTGAATGGGTTGAAGAAATCAGAGCAAAAATGCCGGAACTACCTGAGGCTAAACGTCAAAGATATATGAGCTTGGGTTTAAGTGAATATGATGCATCTGTTATTGTTGAACAAATGGGATTGGCATTATTCTTTGATAAAGTTCTTGAATTGGGTGCAAATCCAAAAACTGCCGTAAACTTTATTATGGGTGAAATCGCAGCTTACTTAAAAGAAGCAAAAGTTGAAATTGCTGAAACTAAATTAACTCCTGAAAATCTTGCAGAATTGATTGGATTAATTGAAAAGGGAACAATTTCTAACAACATTGGTAAGCAAATTCTTGTTGAAGATATGATTACAAATGGTGAAAAAGCTTCTGCTATCGTTGAAAGAAAAGGTTTAAGCCAAATTTCTGACGAAGGAGCTATTAAGGGAATTGTTGAAAATATTATCAACGCTCATCCAAATGAAGTTGAGGCTTACAGAAACGGAAAGACAAACTTGTTAGGCTTCTTTGTCGGACAAGTAATGAAAGAAACAAAAGGTAGAGCAAACCCTAAAACTGTTAACGAATTAATTCGTGGATTTTTAGAAGGCTAAAAAATACTATGTTAGTATGATTCTTGCTGTATAGCATAATTGTTATAATGATTGTCATGGAATATAAGCGCAAAGAAGAAATCCTAAAGCAATTTTATGAAGAATGTTTGCCAATTTTAAATTTTTTTGAAATTGAACGCATAAAAAGATTGGTGAGGATGATTTGTATCGAATCTGCACTTGTATTAATTTGTATACTATATTTTTATAACTTTGCTACAGTTGCAAATTTTTTTGAAAGTATTAATTCCGACTGGGGGCTTGTAATTTCTTTTATGCTAATACTTGCATGTGCGCTTACAGTTCTCGTTTATCCGTATATTGTAAACAAGGATTTCAAAATAGACTTAAAAAGTAAGATCATGCCAAAAGTAATAAAAAGCATTGGGTCGATTCATCATGGTACCGGTTGTGATGTTTTCTCTGCAACAGAACTGATGAAAAGCACTTTGTTTTCCCGATTTAATAAAATGGAGGCTGATGACTCTTTTTGTGGAACTTTTGACGGTGTTAAGTATAAGATTTTGGAAACATCGCTTGCAGTACAAGGGAGGAAATATTATTCAACAAGTTTTAAAGGAGTTATTGTTGAGTTTGATTCCAATAAAAAAATAAATGCAAAAACTACTATAACAACAGTAAATGATACTGATATAGAAAATAGAGTCCCCATAATGATGATTGTGTATCTGTTGTCGCCTATAGTAATAGTGCTTATTTCTTTTTTTCCAGATTTTGTAAGGCTTGCTGATCTTTTTTTACCGCTATTTGCGGAGGCTGTTGTTTGCTCTTTAATAATGATATTTGTTATATTAATACTTAATAAGAAAAAATATACAGATGTATATAATAAAAATAATAAACAAGTCCACCTTGAGGATGTAAAATTTGCAAAGAAATTCAAAGTATTTTCAGAAGATGAAGTTGAGGCGCGTTATCTTGTAACAACTGCATTTATGGAAAGATTTTTGAATCTTACAACTTCTTTTGGTACTAAAAAAGCCAAATGTGCATTTTATAAAAACAAAGTTATGTTTGCGATTTCAACCCGCAAAGATTTGTTTGAATTCGGGAGCTTGTTTAAGTCGCTGGATAACCCTAGAAATATAGGATTCTTTAATGAATTGATGTCTATTTTGGATATGATAGATTATTTTAAACTTGATGAAAAAGTCGGATTATAAAAAAATCCCGCAAATTCAAAAAGTTACAAAAATATTTTAGTATGCTATAATCCTCTTATGGGGAATGAAATAGAAAAACTACAATCCGTATTACAAAGCGACCCATCTAATTTTCAAGCAAGAAGAGAGTTGTCGATTTTGCTTGCTGATAATGGGTTTAATGAAGAAGCTTTATCAAATTTGCAATATCTTGTTAAATATTTTCCGGAAGATGCAGAATTACAATATAATATTGGCATTTTGCATGAAAAATTAAAAAATTTTGATAAGGCGAAAAAAGCTTATCTTCGTGCAATTAAAATATCTCCTCAAGATGATTTTTATTACAATCTTGGAGAAGTTCTTGTTAGTTTAGAAGAATGGGATTCTGCAATTGATGCGTTTAAAACTGTTTTAAAAACTGATTCACAAGATGGTAATTGTTATTTTAATTTAGGACTTTGCTATTATAATAAAGATGAAATTAATCTTGCTACGGATAATTTTCAACAAGCAGTAACACTGAATCCACAAGATATTTTCGCACATTTTTATCTCGGATATATCTATCAAAGTAAAGGATTGACAAATTTTGCAATAGAAAGCTACAAAAAAGTACTGGCAATATCTCCTGATTACAGCTGGGCATATTTTAATCTTGCCTCAATTTCTTTTAAGAACGGCAACTTTGAAGAAGCAAAAGAATATCTTTTAAAAACAATTGAATATAATAATGGAGATATCGAAGCTTATAAACTTCTTACAAAAATTTGCCTGCAAAATAATGAGACAGAAGAAATAATAACCCTTCTTGAAACAAGGTTAGAAAAAGAAGAGAATGGAGATTTGTACTATATTTTAGCTCAAGTTTATAAACACGTAGGGAAAAAAGAGAATTATGCAGAAAATTTAAAAAACGCTCTTGAAAATAATTTAACTTTAACTTTCCCGCAAGACATTGTTCGAAAAGAATACGCCTATATTCAATCAGAAGAAGATTTACAGGTTAAAGAATTTGAAGAATATTCTGATGAACAAAATGAATCTGAGCCAGAGGAAGATGATTTTGATGACGAACACGATGAATCTGAGGATGAAGATGAATCTGAATCTGAATTTGAAGACGAGGAGTTAGAAGAACTAGAAGAAGAAGTTGATGATTCAGAAGATGATGTGGATGAAATTGAATAGATATTATGTTAAGTAAGATTTTTATTAAAAATTATATATTAATAGATGAATTAGAACTGGATTTTGCAAAGGGATTGAATATAATAACCGGCGAAACCGGTGCTGGGAAAAGTATTCTTATTAATGCAATTGATATAGCATTCGGTGCAAAAGCCACTAAAGAAGTTATTAAAACCGGTGCTGACAAAGCTATTATTGAAATAACTATTCAAAATGAAAAGCAAGATGTAACAAAGTTATTTGAAGAATATGGAATTGATGATTGCGGTTCGGAAATTATTTTATCGAAAGAAATCACACAAACCGCATCTCGCTCTAGAGTTAATGGTTGTCTTGTTAACCAAGAGTTCATAAAAACCTTTAGAGAATTGTTTTTGGATATTCATTCTCAGCACCAAACGTATTCATTTTTACAGCCTAAATATCATATAGTTCTTTTGGATTCATACATGAAAAATCCAATTTTGACAGAATATAAAAATGAATTTGAAAAATACAAAAATTTATTATCTGAGTTAGAAAATCTCAAAAACGCTTCTCAAAAAACAGAAGAACAAATTGATTTTTTGAAATTCCAAGTTGATGAGATTGAAAATGCGACTTTGGAATCTTTAACAGAAGATGAAGATTTAAATAATGAGCTTACTGTTTTAGAAAATGTCGAAAAATTAAAAGAACTTACAGGAAGTTCTTATTGGACGCTTTCCGGAGATGATGGCTCAATTCTGGATGGATTATTTCAAATAAAATCAACCCTCGCAAAAGCTTCCGGCATGGATAGTTCTTTAGCTGAAACAGAATCTGAATTATTGAATACGATTGAAAGCTTGAAAGAAATTTCTTCAACTTTAAGAGATTACTCTTCTTCTTTAGAAAATGATACGGAAAGAATTAACACAATTCAAGAACGTTTATTTTTATTGGAAAAACTAAAACGTAAATATGGTGGAACTTTAGAAAAAGTTATTGAAACTGGTAAGTCTTTACGAAAAGAACTTGATGGAATAGAATTTTCTACGCAAAATATTGAAACACTTGAACATGAAATTGAGGCAAATCATACAAAATTAATAGGAATGGCTGAAGAAATTTCTAAATCAAGAAAACTATGTGCTAAAGATTTGTCCAAACAAATTGTTGAAAAACTTGAAAAATTGGAGCTTCCGAAAGTACAATTTGAAATTGGATTTGAGCCTTGCCCTCTCGGAATTAATGGCTTAGATAAAGTTGAATTTTTAATTTCAACTAATGTATCCGAAGGACTAAAACCACTTGCAAAAGTGGCTTCTGGAGGGGAAATTTCACGTGTAATGCTTGCAATAAAAACAATTTTTGCTCAATCAGATAATATTGATACTGTTATTTTTGATGAAATTGATACGGGGATTTCCGGCAAAACCTCACAATCTGTAGCCGACGAGGTTAAAGATTTAGCAAAATTTATGCAAATTATTATGATTACTCATCAGGCAATCATTGCTTCTAAATCTGATAAACATTTTTACGTTAAAAAGACACAAGACAATACAACAAGTGTTGATATTTCTGTTTTGGAAGATAATGCAAAACTTAAAGCAATCGCTGAACTTGCAGGTGGAGATGTTACTGAAGAATCTTTAAAATTTGCAAAAATGTTAATAGGTTAATAACTACTCCTCATCAACCGAAGAATTGCTATGAAACTGTTTTAATAAAAATACCAACGGCACCATTAATAAAATTAGTATTGCATAAGTTCTATATGCATTCATAAACGCACATAGAGTTGATTGCTGAATCAATTGACTATAAATTTTGCCTTGTGCCATGCCTGTAGCTGTAACTACATCATTTCCCATTTGAATAAACTGAGATGACATCGCAGTAACCTTTTCTGCAAAAGGTGTGTACAAAAGGTTCATCTTATCAACAAGATATGATTGATATATTTGAGAATAACTTGAAACCAAAAAGCCAACAGAAGATGTTCCTACTGCGCATCCAACATTCTTTACCAAATTCTGGATACTTGCAGCATTTGTCATATCTTGTTTACTTACCATGCTAAACAAAAGTGTTGTACAAGGAATAATAACTGTTGTTAAACCAAAACCTAAAATAATATTCGGAATAATTACGTTATTGAATGAAATATCCAAACATAAGCCGGAAAAAAGTATACAGCCTGTAAAGAACGCAAGCAAACCTATTACAGTTTGAGTTCGTAATCCTAGAACTTTAAGAGATGCCGTTGTAAAAATTACAGATAGAACTGAACCTACACCCATTGGACCGGCTGCTAATCCACTTAAAAACGAATCATACCCAAGAAGATTTTGTAAAAATTGAGGAAGAATCGCAATTGTTCCATAAGCAACCCCAAATAAAACCGTTAAAATAATAGTACCAAATGTAAAATTCCAGTTTTTAAATATTTTTAAATCCAAAAGCGGGGTTTTACATTTTAATTCCCACCAAATTAGTGCAATAAAGCCAAGTAAGCTTGTAATTCCGAGTTTCATAATATAAGGAGAGTCAAACCATCCGTTTTTTTGACCGTTATCAATCATAACTTGAAAACATGCAATCCAAATTATTAAAAAAATCATCCCGATTGTATCAAATTTTTGAGAAGAATTTGTTTTGAGATATGGTGGGTCTTCAATAAACATTGTTACCATTGTAAAGGCAGCAATACAAAATGGAACGCTAATAAAAAATACGTAATTCCAAGATAAATTCGTTGTTAACCAGCCACCAATAATCGGACCAATAATTGGTGCAATTACAATACCGGCAGAGAAAATTGACATAGCCTTTGGTTGGTCTTCTTTTGGGTAACTTTCCAACAAGATTGCCTGAGATAAAGGAAGCAAACAACCACCTCCCAGCCCTTGAAATATACGACCCAAAATCATAATTTCAAAATTTGGCGCAAAACCGCAAATTGCAGCTGAAATCCCGAATAATGCAATACAAAACAAGAAGAACTTTTTCCTCCCAAAGACAGAACAGCACCAATCAGTTGCCGGTAGTAAAATACTACAGGCGATTAAAAATATAGTTACAATCCACAAACTTTCATCGTTTGAAATGGAAAAACTCCCTGCAATATATTTTAAAGCTACGTTTGCAATAGAAGTATTTAAAACTTCTACAAAAGTTGCAAGCATAACTGCGGTAGTAATTAAAGCAAGACTTGCTTTCGGCTTCCAATTCAGGGCTGTTTGTTCTACTGACATGCTATTCTCCTCCAAAGTTAATCTATTTTATCGGGTAAAATATAAAAAAACAAGTCACGTTTCGTATGAGGAGAATATTTACTGTTTAATTCCACATCTTGCAAAACAATTCAAATCAAGAAGGCTTTCAACATCTTTAATTTCACAATTTACCCATCTTGAAGGACAAATATCGATTCCGCCCCTTCTTGTATAAAGAGCACAGACAAAAAGTTTGTCATTTTCGTTTAACAAATCTTGCAAACGTTTAAAAATCATTTCACAACACTCTTCATGAAAATGATATTCTGAGCGGAATGAGCTCAAATATTGGACAAGAGAGGATTCGTCAATATGTTTTTTTGATTTGTAATAAATAAACGCATCGCCAAAATCAGGCTGATGGGTAACTCTACAATTGGAACGAAGAGAATCAAAAGTTAAAAAATATTCTTTTTCAATCTCTTCTGAAGTTTTTAAAATCTCAGGAGTTTCTTTGAATGATTCAATCTTCAATTTTGTTTCATCAATTAAATTCATAATACTTTCAAATTCTGAAAATATTTCAACTCGTTTAGAATTATTTTCTAAAAAATTAACTTGCACTTCTGTTTGAAGTTTTTCACTCAAATCTTTTTCAATCATTGACTTGCAAATACTCAAACATTCATCAATATTTTTCCCTAAGCAAGTCATATTAAAAGAATTTAAGTATAATTTTAAAGATTTTGATTCAACAAGATAATCATTGTTACAATTATATTTCAATTTCAAAACTCTTGTAACCGGAATTCCATTTTCTGTCATTGCGGAGAATTCATAAGCATGCCAGACATCATAGCCAATAAACGGCAATGAATCATTTTTTATACTATATTGTTTTCTATTTTCACACCTAGGAACTGCAACCAACAAAGATGGGTCGTACTGTTCACTTCCACTACTTTTTTTACCTAAATGTTTTGATGCGATTTCTTCTGTTCTGTCAAGCATTACTAGTCCTCTAACCTATTTTCCAATTGTATCATTTACCCCTATTTTATCGCAAAATGAACAATTTATAAAAAATTTCGTTATAATAATAAGGATGCATGAGGTTGTTATGAAAAAGTTTGTATTGTATTTTGTATTGGCAATATTTTGTACCACAATAAGTGTACAAGCCCATTGTCACGGTTCCCATAATTACGTAACACACACAAATCATTATCAGGAAGAACATCATTTTGCAAACTGCAATAGACATTCTTTATTAAATGAAATCACAGTCTATTATTATTCAAACGGTTCAAGAAACAGTTATACAACCAGCACAATTTTTAACCAAGATGGTTCAATTTTGGAATTTGATTGTTATAACGTAAAACATCTTATTTATAATAATAAACATTATTTTACATTCTATAAAAACAAAAAATACCAAATTCTTGATGAAAACGGGAATTATTTGAGTGTAAAAAATTATAAATTTATGAAAGAAGTTGCACCTAATACACTGTTGGTAAAACTGGATAAAAAATACGGAATTATAGATTTAAAAGAAAATGTTGTAACTCCAATTAAATATAAAAAGTTTGAACAAGTAGGGCAGAATTTGTTTATAACTCAACTTAACGGATATTATGGAATGTGTGATAATTCAAATAATATTCTCATAAAAAATGAAAATGATTCAATTAAACAACTTTATGAAACCTATTTGATAAAGAAAATGGGGAAATATGGTCTTGCAGATAAAAATGGAAAAATAATTTTACCTATTGAATATGATAAAATCAAAAAACTTGGAGAATATATTTTAACAGAGAAAAATAATAAATATGGAGTGCTGGATGCAACAGGAACTATAATTGCAGAACCAATATACAAAGATATCAGATTGAACAGAAATTCTCTTGAAGGTAAACATCCTAAAGGAAGTTGGACTAACTTGTAAATGCTTGTAAAGTTAATAGCAAAAAAAATTATGTTCATGTTATTATCTATACAAATATGAGAATTCCAACTATACAACAGCCAAGTTATTATCAATATTATCCGATGGGAAACAGTGTCACTAATCCCACAAAAAGGTTGGAATGCAAAAACTTAGAATTACAAAATAATTTTTATTACCCGACAAATATAACATTTGGACTTGAAAACGCACAAGGACTAAGAAAACTGTTTTCACACGGTTTACCTTGTATTTACACGGGAATTGAAATGATTGATCCTAAAAGAATATCTGAGCTTTTAAAATTGAATCTCAATAAAATGAACGCTATAGATATCTGCAAACTTATTGATCCAATGGTAAACAGTCTTCTTCCTCATGAAAAAAATGTTTACATGACAATAAGAGATAATGTAGAACTCACTCCTCAAAAGAATTTAAAAGAGGTTCTCAAAGATATGAGAGTACAATATGAGCAAGAACTCCTCAAAAAGCAAATCCCGATATTTAAAACTTTAAAATCATATTCATACTCATTACCGGAAAATATGCAATCTTTATTCAACAAACTTATGCAAGACACCGAGAATAAAATAAATAGGACTCCGGTCAGTACCAGATTTAGCGTGTCCGAGTTTCGTTATAAATTGGAGAAAATAAAAAGCGATATTGCTAAATTACATGATAAAAAACAGCTTGGAATAATAAATCAGTTCCTAAAACTTAGTGAGAATTTTGCACCTAAAACAAATACTAAAAATATTAATAGCCAGAAAAAGATACTTTCCGGAATGGAAAGTATCTTAAAACGATCCGTTTTAAGAAATAATTCTAATCTGCAAGAATTATTTGAAACTTCAAATCAAAAACTTAATGAACAGGAAATTCTTGTTCCTTTCAGTAGAAAATCTTTTATTTATGATTTAAGTCAAATTATAAAAAATGTTGATAATCCCGAATTAAAAGAAATTTTTATAAAAATAGCAGAAAAACTTCCGACTTCAAAAGATAGTATTGCTGCTTATATAACAAAAGCATCAAATGAAACCACTGAACGCATAATTTTAAAACTTCTATGGCCATCTATGGCATCTGTAGAACACTTATTGCCAAAGTCCTGTAACGGTCAAAATGTAATGTCAAATTATGCGGGAGCTTGCGCAAGTGAAAATTCCGAAAGACAAAGCATTCCATTTATGGAACAACTAAAACGCAGACCGGACACTCCAAAATATTGTCAAAGATATGTTGATAGACTTATCAAATATGCTAAAAAGGGTATTTTTGAAAAAGAAAATATTAATATTAAGTACATTGAAGATTTTAAAAATACAATTGCAACATTATCTGAAGGTTCAATAATTTTAGACACCTCAAAGCTTTATAAAAATAACAGGTTCCTAAAAGAAGAACCTGTTATAAAAATCTAAATTTTGATTAACATAAATTTTGTATCTTTTAATGCTAAAACTTTATGTTCTTTTTCCTTTTCAAACATAATTAATTCGCCTTTTTTGACTGTAAATTTTTCTGCATCAAAATGAAATTCAGCTTCTCCGTCAAAAACGTACGCACAAGCATCACAAACAGAAATATGGCTGTCGAGAATTTCATCTTTCTTTAGTGCAATAACACTTAAACTTGAATCGCCTCTTTCCAGCAAAACATTTCTGTCAAATTTGTTTTCTTTAAAATCTACCAAATCTTTAAGTTCTAAAACATTGTAAAACATAAAACCTCCTTTAATTTAACGTAATTTCTCTTTTAAACACATCTTGAAACTCTTTTCTATATAAAAACCCCAGATGTGAACCGTTATTTAGACAAACAACATTTGTTGGCGAATACAACTTCAACTGTTCCAATTGATTTTTGTTTATAAAAAAGTCATCAAGAGAATGATAAATTTTGTAATTTTTGCTTTCCTTTAAAAATCCTGCGATTGAATAAAGGCTTGTATCATATCTTAAATCGTCTACAGTACCTCCGGAATTCTCCATTAGGTATTTTTCGGCATAATCTTTAAAACTTAAATTGTTTATAGAATTATAAATTTCACATTTTTGAGTTTTAGAAGCACCTTCTATTGTAAATATCAAATCCGAAAGTTTTTGTCTCATTAGAAAACTTATAATAAGCTTTCCTTCTTCTTCCGAGAAAGGAAAACCCTTAAACTCAAAATCAGGATTCTTTTTTTGATTAGTCATTTGAATGATTTTTGCAGCTGTTGTTGCGACTCTGTATTTGACATCAGAAGATTGATAATCGTAATCCTCGCTGTTTTTGTCAACCTGCTTAATTGCGTAAACGAGCTCTATTGGTGGAGAAATCGCTATATATTTTGTAATTCCTAAAGTATTATTTTTAAACTCTTTATCTGCGACGAATAATGTTGCCATTGCACCAAAAGAAGTTCCAACAAGAAGTTTGTTTTTGAATTGACATTTTTCTTCTTTTTCAAGCTTATTTATAATTTTTTGAGTAACGAGCTTCAAATTATCTGCATCTTTTGACGGTAACCCCGGACAATACCCCTCCGGCATACTTTTAGCGAATTCCCACTGGAAATGACTTCCCTGAATCAAAACAGAATACCCTGCATCATAAAAAATCTTTGCAAAAACCTCTGAATGATGAGAATTTATTCCTTCCCCGATTGATGGATAAAAAATTGCGAGCGGTGCTGTTTTATCTTTTTGCAAAATATAGCGGAATTTATAGGAATCTCTGTTCGGATATATGTCAACCGAACCTGTCTTTATCCGATTTGCAAAAGAGCGATTCCAGATTGATAATTCATTCCAAATAGATTTATTAATTTCCGGATAATCAAAAAGTGCCGTTCTCATTGAATCTACAATTGGAGATTGAACTTTAAAATCAGTAAGCAAAATATCAGGAGCCAATTGACAAGCAGCACCGGTTTCAGAACCTTCGGCTAATTCATCCATGCCGGCAAGAACTGCTTCTTCATCAATAATTTGTTGAATTTGGTGAACAATGCTTTCTTGATTTTCACTTGTTGTATTTGCAATAAATTTATTCTCCAAAATTTTTGCTTCTGTGCTTAACAAATCTTTTCTATCTAAATTAAAAGATTTTATGTAATTTTCCATCCCATACATCTTTTTTGCAATATCATAAGGATCTGCATAATTGGATTCAATCATTTTAGTAACCGGTTGCATAAAGCTTGTTTTATTAACCACAAAACCTCCTTTTATTATTGAAGTCAATGGTGATGCAAGATAAACAGACGGGTCCAAAGCTGCTTCAATCAGTCTGCCCAACAACGACCTTGGACAGGATGATGATAATATCGGTAAAACTATATAACTGCCCGATTTTACTTTGCACTTACAAAGTGCCTGATCCATAGTTTCTGTAACAGGTTTTATTTTAAAAATTTTCTCAGCAGGGTCAAATAACCCTCCTAATCCAAGTGTAGTATTGGTTATAAACCGTTTTGTTTCACTTTTTATTCCTGCAAAATCTTTTTGAAGAAGACAACTTGCAAGCCTTTTAGGATATTCTATATTGTTGTACACATTTTGAATTCCTTGAATTCCGCACTGTGGCATAATTGAAGCCCAAATTATATGAACAGGTTTTGCAATAAACTTATTGAGCTTACTGTTAAGATTGAACATTTTTCTGTTAAATCCTTCATATTTATCTTCTCCTACATACATATTGCTAAAATCACAATATTTACAATCTTCTGTCGCAAAAGCTGTTATAAAAGGATTTAATAAAACGCATAATAAAATTAATTTAACTAAAGATTCTTTTCTAAACATAATTCTCCTCTGAATTTATTTTCGAACAGAAGAGAATTGAAAAATATAACCTAGTGGGGAACTTTTAAGGATTATTTTGGTTTTACAACTGAAGAATACGTTTTAACACGATTGCCTGCAGCATCGTATACATAAGTTCTTCCATTTTTTGCATAAGAATAAGTTTCTATTCTGTTTCCATTAGCATCATAAACGTAAGTTCTGTTATTTCCTGGGCTGGAATACGTTTTTATGCGTTTTCCATTCTCATTATAAACATAAGTCCTGTTATTCCCAGGGGAAGAATATGTTTTAATACGATTTCCTGACTCATCGTACACGTAAGTTCGGATTTTAGTTTCTTTATTGTTCAACAATGTAGATTTATTTTCAGGAGTCACGGTCTGATAAACTCGTTTACCGTTTTCATCATACGTAACGTACTTTAATGCATAGGCATTTGGGGTAATAAAACATAAAACAAATAAAGATAACAGTATTTTTTTCATAAAATCAGGCTCCTATTTTAATATAAGAACGATTTTTTATAAAAAAGGTTCATTTTTGAACTCTTTACATTTACTCCCATTTGGAGGATAATTTTGGGGTAAAGAGGCTTAAGTAGAAAGGATTTTATAATGAGTGAAGTTAGAGTAAGAATCGCACCTTCTCCAAGCGGAAATCTTCACGTAGGAACCGCCAGAACTGCGTTATTCAATTATTTGTTTGCAAAAAAAAATAACGGAAAATTCGTTTTAAGAATAGAAGATACTGATGCAGAAAGAACCAGTCAAGAATATGTTGATAATATTTTCGATTCTCTGAAAGCATTGGGTTTGAACTGGGATGAAGGTCCTGATGTTGGTGGGGATTTCGGTCCTTATACTCAATCTGAAAGATTTGATATTTATCCAAAATATATTCAAGAACTTTTAGACAAAGGATTCGCTTATGAATGTTTCTGCACACCGGAAGAACTTGAAGCAGAAAAAGAAGAAGCTACTGCTAACAAAAAAGCTTATGTTTATTCTAAAAAATGCGAAAATTTAACAGAAGAAGAAAAAGCTAAATTGAGAGCAGAAGGCAGAAAACCTGCAATCAGATTTAATGTTGCAAAAGCTCAAAAAGCGTTCCACGATACTTCTATTTTGGAATTTGATGACCTTGTAAAAGGCAAATTACACATGGATACAAATCTTATTGGTGATTTTGTAATCATGAAATCTAACGGAGCTCCAACTTACAACTATGCAGTTGTTATTGATGATGCATTGATGAAAATTTCTCACGTTATAAGAGGAGAAGATCACATTTCTAACACTTATAAACAAATTCTTATCTTTGAAGCATTAGGCTTTGAAGTTCCAAGATTTGGACACTTAGGAATGATTCTTGCGCCTGACAGAAGTAAACTTTCAAAACGTCACGGTGCAACTGCTGTTTCAGATTTCGTTGAACAAGGTTATTTAACAGAAGCTCTTGTAAACTTTGTAGCACTTTTAGGTTGGGCACCTTCTGACGGAGAAGAAATTAAACCTGTTGAAAAGATTGCAGAAGATTTCAGAATCGGCGAAATTTCGTCTTCTAATTCAATTTTTGAATACGATAAATTAAAATGGATGAATAGTCATTACATCAAAATGCTTCCAATCGAAACATTAAAAGAAATGCTTAAAAAATATTTGACAAAATATGATTTAACTGAATTAACAGATTCTCAATATACAAAAATGGTTGAAATTACAAGAGAGCCATTAACTTTATTGTCAGATATTACAGATGCTGTGCCTTATTTCTTTGGAGGAACAAATGTAGAAATTGAACCGGAAGTTCAAACTTCTGTTCTTGATTTGCCTGAATCTCAAGAGGTTTTGAAAGCATTTGTTGAACAAGGTGCTGATTGGGAATGGACAGAAGAAAACTTGCACGAAAAATTAGAAGTTTTCAGAGGTGTATTCAAAGAAAAAGGAATCAAGCCAAAAGCAACAATGTGGGCTATCAGAGCTGCTGTTACAGGTAGAACTCGTGGTGCTGATATGACTGCAACACTTGAAATTCTTGGAAAAGATAACTCTTTGGCTAGAGCTAAAAAAGCTATCAAAGACTAAAATATAATTAAAACATTATAAAATGCAAAACGACATGAAGGATTTTTCTTGTCGTTTTGTATTATTGTATTGAAAAAAAGTAAATAAGTGAATAAGATGTTACATTTTTAATAAACCTGTCATCCTGAAAGCGTAGAAAATAAGGATGTAAGTCCGTAATTTTCAAGCTGTTCAGGATCTGACCAATACATTAGTATCATGCCAAGTTGGTAAGATCCTGAAATACGCCTTATTTATTATCTTAACCACAAATACAATGTCTAATTCTGTCGGCTATTCAGGATGACATTATAATTTATAGCCCCCCCCGATTCATTACTCACTATTCACGATTCACAAAACCCGTAATCACTTGGTCACTTGATTTTGCCCCCTCACCCTAGCCCTGTCTTGGATTATTCGGGATGTCGGCGGAGTAACGTCCGACCGACACCTTACGGGCTTGCTCGCTATCGCTCGGCATCGCCCTACCGAAAATCCGCTCTCCCGCAGGGCGAGGGAACATTGCTTGTAACCACTTGGTCACTCTACAGCAACTGCAAAGCTATAGAAGGACTCTGGTTTGCCGTAGCCATCAGTGTTGCAGAAGCTTGTTGGAGTATCTGCATTTTAATATACTCTGACGAAAGTTCAGCAATATCCGCATCTTGAATGGTTGAACGAGAGGATACAAGGTTATCATAAGATACCGCAATAGAATCAAGTGCGGATTCCAAACGATTTTGCACTGCACCAAGTTCTGTTTGTTGGTTATTGATTGTATTTAAGATTTCATCAATTATTGATAAGGAATTGGAATCTGTCAAATCTAAACCATCAAGGACTGAAATATCAAGCGGTGCTATTGATATAGATATTTGTGATGAGGCAGACGAGTTAATTCCTACTTGCAAGGTTAGATTCACACCAGAGTCAGAATTAGTTGTCCCCGTTATGCCAAGACCCTCACCTGTTTCTTCATCAAAATCTATAAATGTATCATCATTAGCTGTTTGAGCAGAATCTCCCAAAAGTTTAACCCCATTGAATTGCGTTGTGTTTTTGATTCTATTCATTTCTTTAATAATAGCTTTTGCTTCTGAATTTATTGCAGAGATTGAGCTTGAACCATAGGTTCCATTTTGAGCTTGGGTAGCAAGTGCACGAAGTCGACTTGTCAAATCTGACACCAATTCTAGGCTTGAGCTTGCTGTGCTAACAAGGTCTAAGCCCATCGCACAGTTGTCTTCTGCCACCATGTATGCGTTGATTTTGGTGGTCATGTTGGTTGCGATAGAATAGTTTGCCGCATTGTCTTTTGCGTGATTAATTTTCGCACCGGAAGTCATGCGCTCAATCGCTTGATTGAGTTTGTTGGTGCTCGTTTTGAGGGAGTTTTGAGCGATGAGGGAGGAAAGGTTTGTGTTTATACTAAGCACAACGCACCTCGCTTTCGGTTGAAAGGGAATAAGGGAATAGGGTAATAGGGGAATAAGAGATTACGGGAATTCGTGAATCGAAAAAAAGTGAATGAGTGATTAGGTGATTGAGTGAATAAGTTGTTACAAGCGATGTTCCCTCGCCCTGCGGGAGAGC
>CAZHEI010000017.1:0-25880 GCA_964531425.1 uncultured Vampirovibrio sp.
CCTTGATGGGATTTGAACCCATGACCTCAGGCTTCGGAGACCTGCGCTCTATCCAGCTGAGCTACAAGGACGTAAGGGATATATTTCTGTTATTTGCAATCCAATCCTAAATCCAAGGTTGGAGCTTTGGCAACAATTGCGCTTGAGGAAATTATATCAACTCCTGTTGCGGCAATATCATGAACAGTTGAAAGATTTACATTTCCGCTAGCTTCTACAATAGCTTTTCCGTTTATTAATTCAACACATTCTTTCATTGTATCAAGTGTCATATTATCAAGCATAATAATGTCTGCGCCACAAGCAACAGCTTCCTTAACTTGTTCTTTTGTATCGCATTCAACTTCAATTTTGTGTGCGTGTGAAATATGTTGTCTTAATTTTTCAACTGCTTTTGTCAAAGAGCCTGCATATTTAATATGATTGTCTTTAATCATTGCGCAGTCAGAAAGATTAAATCGATGTAAGCTTCCTCCACCAATTTTAACAGAGTATTTTTCAAACGCTCTAAATAATGGAGTTGTTTTTCTTGTATCAACAATTTTAGCTTTAAAATTTCCGATAGCTTTTTGGTATTTATTTGTTTCAGTTGCAATTCCGCTCATTCTTTGAATATAATTCAAAGCAACTCGTTCTCCCATAAGAACGTATCTTGCCGGACCTTCTATATCAGCGATTTTATCACCTTTTTTTATAGAATCACCGTCTGATAAATAGAATTTAACTGAAACTTTAGGAGAAAGTATTCTAAAAACAGTTTCAAATACACTGCAACCACATAGAACTCCTTCAACACGAGAATTTAGTTCACATTTCATAGTATCAGACTCATTTGTTAAATAATCAGTTGTGATGTCTCCAAACCCAATATCTTCCTCCAACGCTTTTTTAACGTGTTCTTCTATAAAAAAATTATTTAACATAAGTAAGCTCCTTGTTTGTACTCTTCATAATCATTGAATGAATTCCAACTTTATCTGTTTGTTTGTAATCAGTTCTGGTATGAGCACCTCTTGACTCTTTTCGGTTAAGTGCGGATTCTATAATCAAAGATGCTGCAGTCAACATGTTTCTGTATTCATATTCATCTTTATTCAAGCATTTTCTGTTTCGTTTAAATTCTTCTGTCAAAGATTCAATTTTAGACTTTGCTTCTAATAGTCCGGATTCAGTTCTTACAATTCCAACTTTTTCCCACATCAAATCTTTTAGAATTTGTTTCAAGCGGTCAATATCATAATCCACCTCACTAATTGGGCTGGAATACAGACTAATTGTATTCATAATAGAAGTATCTATTTTTTTAGGTGGCAATAAATTTGCAAAAGAGAGATAATCGGATAACTCATAAGCACAAGCAACGCATTCAAGCAAAGAGTTGCTTGCAAGACGATTAGCTCCGTGTAAACCGGTTGATGCAGTTTCTCCGATGGCATATAATCCTCTGATTGATGTTTTGCCTTCTACCGTTGATTTTATTCCTCCCATAAAGTAATGAGCCGCAGGTGCGACAGGAATTGGAGAAGAAGTTATATCAATTCCGTTTTCTTTGCAACGACCGGCTATAGTAGGAAAACGCATAAGCAATTTCGCTTTGTCGATGATAGAAGCGTTTAAAAACATATTTGAAGAGTGTGCTTTTTGCATTTCATTAAAAATCGCTCTTGTAACAATATCTCTGGGAGCTAATTCTCTTTTATCATGGTATTTTGCCATAAACTCATGACCAGAATTGTCAACGAGCTTAGCCCCTTCTCCTCGAACGGCTTCTGATATTAAAAATCGATTTTTGCTTGTCGGACTTATTGCTAATGCCGTTGGATGAAATTGAACAAATTCCATATCTTGCAATATTGCACCGGCATTGTAAGCCAAATCAATACCATCTGCAGTCGCTCCGTCAGGATTTGTTGTGTATTTATAAACCTGCCCCAATCCACCGGTAGCCAGCACTACTGCTGAAGAGTAAACAATTTCATGTTCATTTGTAAGCGCATTATAAAGAATTAATCCCTTGCATTCGTTATCGGAATTTACAAGTAATTCAACTGCCATTGAATTCTCAACAACTGTTATATTAGAATCTTCTCGAACTTTTGCAGAAAGAGCTTCTACAATCCCTCTTCCGGTAGCATCTCCACCTACATGCAAGATTCTTCTAAAACTATGAGCAGCTTCTAACGTAAAATTCAAATTTCCTTTTGAATCTTTATCAAAATTTACTCCACAATCAATTAAATCATTAATTACACTATCTGAAATTTCAGAAATATAATGTGTAACTTTTTCATCCGAAAGACCTGCGCCGGCTTTTAAAGTGTCTGCAACATGAGAATCGACGCTATCAGATGGATTTTGATGGACTACACCAACAATACCACCTTGTGCGTATTTTGAATTGCTTTCTCCAAGAGAAGATTTTGTTAATAATAATATTCCATCTGGCAAACTAATTTGTCGAGCTAATTTAAGTGCTGCATATAAACCTGCAGCGCCACTACCAACTATAACTACCGAATACTCAGAATGTTTCATTTTGTTTCCTTAAACCTAATATACATATATTCTAAAACAAAAACATTTGAGGATTATTAATTAAATATAAAGATTTTTATATGATAGTCATTGTTAAAATTTTTGGTTTAAGAGTATCTTCTATTAGTTCTGATTCTTCTTTTACATTTGGGGATAATTCTTTTGCCTTTTTCATATCAGCATCGTAGCCTTCAAGATCTCCGGCTTTTTTCTTATAAACAGCTCTATCAGCATAATATCTTGCTCTATTTGATGTTTTATCAATTAGCAAATCAAATACTCTTACTGAAGAGCTATAGCGTCCTACACTTGCATAGATATCTGCAACGCAAACATATCCTACATAAGCCGTAGAATCGATATTTAGAATTTCATTGCAATAGGATAATGCATCCTTATATAATCTCTTATTTTTGTATAAAAGGGCTATTCTAAATTTATCTTGAAGCTCAGGTTCAGGAACTCTCAAATAATCATTCAATGCGCTATCATAGTCTCCATAAAACATCTTGAGTTGAGCTCTTTCCTGATACAATCTGTTAAGATCACTATCGCTACCATAAGAAGGGAATGTTTTAATTGCATTATCCATTTCTTGCAAAGAATGATTTTTTCTTTCCATTCTAGCCAAATAAACAGCATTGTTTCTATGAAAAATCCACTCATTAAGTTCACTTTGCGGTTTAGTTAGCTTTGCAACAAAGAATTGCGTTTTGTTACCGTAAAACGCAAGTTGAGCAATCTTATTACCGGGAGGTGTGCATAACCATACCACAAAAAGAAATCCTGCAATAATAATGCTTAATAATTTAATATCATCTTTTCTGTTTTTTTTGCTTAAATTTGTAATCATAGCTCTCTGTTTATAGTTTACATTAATTTTATAAAAAAATAAAGAAATTGTAAACTAATTTAAAGAATCTTTTTCAAAAAAGTCGACAATTCTGCTATTTTAGGCTTTTTACAATTTTCTTCAAAAATTGCAAAAGTTTTTGGCGCAAGTTCTTTCAGTTGATGTTTGTTTGCAATATACATTTCAAATGCTCGAGCAAAAAGCTCGGTGGGAGAATTGTAATATTTATTCAATCTGGATATTTTAGAATTAATTCGTTTTAAATGTCTTTGTTTTGACCTAAGAATAATGTATTTTTGAATATCATTATCAGGTTTTAAATTTTCAACTTTATACAATTTAAAAGAAAATCCTTCAAATACCTTTACTCTATCATATTTTAAAAGATATTTTAGCGGTGAAAATTTAATTTTGTTTTCCAGAATGTCTAAATTTTGGTTGCAAAATTCTGTTTCTAAATTAGAAATCTCTGTTTTTAATTTTTCTTTTGCATTAAATAAAGGTTCGACCGAAACTTTAGGAATCATTTCCACAGTAATATCAAGCAGTTCTTTTGTTATATCTTCTGAATCATCGAATATAAAATCCAGTGATTTTAAGGTTTTATCATAACGATAGTGTACAAAATGTGCAAACTCATGCGCCAATGTTTTCAAAACGACATCTTCACTTTGTCCTTTTGCAATATCAATTCGAAATTTCTTCCCGTCAAATTTGAAGAATCCTTTATTTCCTCGTGCTTTATTTTTACCAAGGTTAACTTCTATTCCCAAAGATTCTATATATTGAACTAAATCTAAGATTCTGTTTCTTTCACTAACCATTTCAAATAATCTTCCGAACAATCAACAATTGGCAATGCTATAATTTCAGGAACATTGTATGAATGCATATCTTCAATTACCAGTTTTACCTTCCCGTAATTTGCACGTCTGGTTTTAATCATCATAAGGATTTCTTTTTCTTCACAAATTTCTCCATCCCAAGAAAAAACTGATTTTACATTATCAACCATTGAAACACATGCCGCAAGCTTATGTTTCATTAAAACTTTAGTAATCTCTTTAGCAAGTTTCTTGCTTGGAACTGTACAATAAATAACAATTATATCCATAACAACTCCCTTTCTGTTTCTATATTATACAAAAATTTTATCAGGATTAAGTATATTTTTCTCGTCGAACGATTTTTTTATCAATTTCATATACTCAATCGCACTATTATCAATAGTATTTTTAAGATATGGCAATTTTTCAATTCCGATTCCATGTTCAGCCGAAATAGTTCCTCCCAAACTAATCGCATATTCATACATTTCAGCTTTTGCAGAAGAATAATTTCTAAATTCAATCTCGTTTTCAAGATTCAAAACAAATTGCGGATGAAGATTGCCATCTCCGACATGCCCAACAAGGCAAACTTTGAGAGCATATTTTTCAGCTAATTCGTTGCATTTTAATATCATCTGAACAAGTTTATCTCTAGGCACAATAATATCGTCAGAAACAACATCCGGTGCAAGTCTGGTTGCTGCAGAAAAAGAAGCTCTCCTTGCTCTCCAAATTGTTTCTGATTCATCTTTGTTCATTGGAATATAAATTTCAGTAGCATTAGCTTCTTTCAACGCTTCCGAAACTTTTTCTCCTTGAATTTTTATTGATGACTCATAGCCATCTAAATCTATTAAAAGCATACAATCATTTTCTGTTTTGATACCGCAATGAAGAAAATCTTCAATTGTTATCATAGAATTTTTATCCATATAATCTATTGATGCAGGGAAAACATTTCGTTTAATGATTTTATCAACAGCTGATATTGCATTTTTTACATCAGAAAAATACGAAACGACAAGTTGCTTAGCTACTGGCTTTGGAATCAGCTTTAACAAAGCTTCTACTACGATGCCCAGTGTTCCTTCACTTCCTACCATAAGTTGAGCTAGATGATAACCAACGGCATCTTTAGATGTTTCGGCTCCTAATGTCATTAAAGTTCCATCTGCTGTTACAACCTTTAATGATAAGATATAATCTTTTGTTGTGCCGTATTTAAATGACATTGCACCACCGGAAGATTGGGCAATGCTGCCTCCCACCGTAGAGACTCTGTAATTAGATGGGTCCGGAGGATAAAACAAACCAATTTCTTCTGCAGCTTGTTTTAAATCTCCAAGTACAACCCCGGGTTGAACTCTTGCTGTCATATTTGTAGAATTTAACTCAAGTATTTTGTTCATTTTTGAGAAATTTAAAATAATGCCTCCACGAGTACAAACGCATGCTCCTACCATATTGGTGCCGGCTCCACGTGCTATAACAGGGATTTCGTGTTCATAGGCATATTTCATAATTTTTTGAACATCTTCAATTGTTTCAACAAAAACAACCACATCAGGATTCGTTGATTCAAATTTAGCATTAGAAGCATCTTTTGCATAGCAATAACGTTCTTCTTGAGTGGTAAGAACGTTATCTGAATTTAAAAGAGATTTTATACTATCTATTTTATTTTTCAACAACATGTGATGCTATTTTTTCGATACTTTTGTTTAGTTTTGCTATTTGTCTATCCATTCCACCAACTTTTTTAGTCAGTTGAGCGGTATCCTTTTCATCAAGAAGACTTATTACACCTTCTAATTTTGATTCTAAAGAATTTATTTTTGACTGTTGAGAGGTCATTTTTTCATCAATTGCAACCAGAAAACGGTTCAATGTGTCTTCCATTGGTGACATATCTACTCGATTATTAATAGTTGTTTCTACAATTATTTTATCAAGTTTTGTTTCAAGTGATGCAATTTTCTTAACTTGCTTATCAAATATAGCTCCAAGAGCTTCTACCAATTCAACACTTTCTGAATTGTCAGCAGATTCTGCTTTCAAATCAGCTAACATTAGTTTAATTTGTTCAATATCGTTAAGACTTTCTATCCTGCTTGATATTTCATTAATTTGAACTCCGGCATTATCAACCCACTCTGCAAGATATTCAAACACTTGATTAAATACTTGATTTGTTTTTGCACCGTTGATTAACATAGTATTAAGCGAATTTAACTTAGAGTCAATTCTATCCATGCCGGATTCTTGTGCAAAATTACGAGTTCTTTCATCTAAATCATTAATAACAAGTTTGAAATCTTGTAAATTATCTTGCAATGTTTTGTAAGATTCGTCAGAAGCAAGAATTAATTTATTTGTTCTTGTACTAATGCTTACAATATCTTCTGCCATTCCTTCAAAATCACGTTTGTTAGGAAATTCTTGTTTTATTGACTCCATTAATTTATAAATTTCATCAGTAGAAGAAATTAAATCTGCAAATGCTTGACTATTGTTGCTTTCTTTCATTTCATTGAGAACAACTCTCAAGCCCGCAATATCAGATTCTAATTCTTGCAAACTGTAAACGTAATCAATATCTCCATCAGAAGACATTATTGCAGTGATTTTTTCGTTTAATAATTCAATGTCATCTTTTAAACTGTCAATTTTATTATCAACAACTGACAAATTATCTTTAACAGCTCCGACTTCTGCTGATGTAGTTACAATGTGGCTTAATACAGTAATTAATTCGTCGTGTTTATCTTGAATAAAATCAAGAATTTCTTCTTGCTCTGCAATAAATGAAATTTGATTAAACACGTTTAGGAACTGAGTAATGATATCAGATTTCAACTGATTTAAGCTTTGTTCAATTTCATTAGTTTCAGCTTTGTCAGTAATATGAGCAATAATATCTTCTTTAACCAGATTTAAATTATTTTCAAATTCTTGTGATTCAATTTTTTCGGAAACAGATTCAATGATATCTGTTTTTATTTGATTTAAATTGTTTTCAATATTTTGAGAATCAATTTTATTGGAAATGTCATCTATAACATCTGATTTTGAATTTACTATCAAATTATTGCAAGAATCCATTTTTTCAGAGAATTTGTTAATTGATTCTAAAATGGAATTTTTTACTAATGTATTTAATTCAGTAACATCAGGAAGATTATTTGCGCATAAATCATTGATATCCTCAATATAACCTAATTGTTCGTCAACCAGAGTTTCCAAATTAGCAATTTGTTTGTTGATAGAAGCCTGAAATGCTTCGTCAAAAGATTTGTTAGAAATTTGAGAACGTAAATTCTCAAAACATTCATTTAATTTTCTAACTTCTTTATTTGTAGATTCTATTGATGTTTTTATTGTGTCAGTCAAAACATCTAATCTTTGATTTACAGAATCTTTAACTTCCGCAAAATTTGCAAAAACATCGTTTATAGAATTTTGGATGGAATCAAATGATTCATTGTATTTATTGGCAATTAATTTTATTTCTTCATATTTGTCAACAACAGTATCTACAAATTTCTTGTCAAATAAAGCTAATTTATTTTCAAACTGCTTACCATTTTCTTTGATAAAGGATTCTATTTGAGCATTCAAGCGGTCAACAGAAGAATTTACAAGAATTTCGTTTGCAACTCTAAAATCACTCATCGAAGTTGTAAATACATTTGAATCCAGCAATTTATTCAAATTATCAACTATATTATCCACAGAGGATTGCATTTCTACTTTTAAGTTATCAAGTTTACTTGTAACAACAGAGTTATCTGTTTTTATATCCAAATAAGACTTCAAATCTTCTATGTTATTGTAAATATGTGCATTAACAATTTCTTCCATTCTGGAAGTCAAATTTACAACATCATCAGCTTGAGATTTTCTTAGCAATTCAAATTGTTCAATTAATTCACCGATAATAACATCAGTTTCTTTTTCAATATTTTTCGAAATGCTTTCAAAATTGTTTTTCAAAATATCTACAATAAGATTTTTGCAAAGTTCTATTTGTTCTTTTTCTACAGCTAACTGTTCAGAAACTTTCTCAATGTAAGTATCCATTGTTTGAAGTTCTCCAACAGAAACTTCTGCAACCATAGATTTTAAAGATTCTGCTTTTTCATCCAATGAATTTCCTAAATCATTTAAAAGTCCTTTGTTAATCTCAACAATTTTTGCAAGAGA
This sequence comes from uncultured Vampirovibrio sp., assembly GCA_964531425.1. GTDB lineage: Bacteria > Cyanobacteriota > Vampirovibrionia > Gastranaerophilales > Gastranaerophilaceae > CAG-196. The sequence continues at coordinate 8,422 of CAZHEI010000017.1, forward strand.
TGATAAATCTGTTTGTACTGTTTCAACCTTGCTTTCCGTATTTTGGGCAGTAGCTTCTATTGATTGAGCTGTCGTTAAAAGAGAAGATTCTTTTGTAAGAACTTCTTCATGCTGTTCAGTCACCAATGTTGTTACTGCATCTATTGCTGAAGAGTTTTTATTAGCGATATCTGACAAATCAGATATTTTTGAATCTGTATTTTTCGCAAATTCTGCTTGTTCATGAATTAATGCTTTTACAGAATCATTTGAATCTTTTATTGTGTTAGACAATTCTTCATGCATAGATTGTGATTCATTAGCTTGAATTTCTAATACAGAATCAATATATTTAGTAATATCATCAAGTTGAGTCTTAACATCTTGAGTTAAAGCTTGATTGTTAGTTTCTATGTTTTTTGCAAAATCAACTAATTTGTTTTTTAATGCAACATAGTCTACAGCTGTAAGTTTGATGTTTTCATCAAGTACTTCTTTTAAAGTTGTAGCTACTTCTTCTAGACGTTTGTCGTTATTTTCAGACTGTTCTTCCATCAAGGATTTTAAAACTGAATTTAAATCAACAATACGTTCTTGTAAATATTTTGATTGTTCAGATGCTTTATCCTGTAATTTATCAAAAGTTTCTTCTATTCTTAACTTATAAGTTTCAAGTTTTTCAGAAACCATTTCTTGCATCTTTTCAGAAACAGAACTAAACTCGTCATTAATCTTATCTGACAAAGATTTATCTGATTTATCAAAAAGAATTGTTATTTGTGATACAAGAGATTCAAAATTGCTTTCAATTATTGACAATTGTCTTGTCATATCTCCATCAATATTTTCATCAACTTTATCAAGAATAGTTTTTATGGCAGTAAAATTATCAAGAATTGTGTTTACTTTATCTGACAAAGCAGACTCTGACTTTTCATTAAGGTTTTGCACCAAATCTACCACAGAATTTATTTTATCAATTATAGACTCTGTACTACTAGATAAATCAGCTTCTGATTTATTATTCAGATTTTTTACGAAATCTATTGCTGAATTTATGTTTTCAACTATAGATTTTGTGCTTTGAGTTAAATCAGATTCAGATTTTTTATTAAAATTGTTTATAATATCTTTGATTGAAGATAAATCTACAAGAATATTATTAGTTTTTTGTTCAATATTATTTGTTGATTTTTCGTCAACAGCTCCAATTAATTCTTTTATAGAATCTAAGCTTTCAATAATATTATTACTTTTTTGTGCTAAATCAATTTTTGCGTTTTCATCAATTGTATTTATAAAATCTTTTACGGATGATATATCTTCAAGAATGCTTTCGACTTTTTGTGTTAAATCAGCTGAATCTTGTTCATTATAAGTTTTTAGCAAATCTTTGATTAAAATAAAATTATCCAAAATCTTTGCAAGAGTAGCAGTTCTTGAATGACTATCTTCTGTTGATAAAACTTTAAACTGTTCACGTAATCCATTTATAAGTTCCGTTAATTCTTGAGAATGCTTGTTATAGAGATTTTCTACAGAAAATTTCAATTCACTGACCTTATCAGCGTTTTCACAGGTAAATTCTTGTTTAAAGTCAGAAACTTTATCTAATAATGCATTTTTTAATGAATTTAGTTTGTTTTCGAAATCAGACTTTACAGTTTCTGCTGAAACTAAGATTTCATCAATTTTTCCGGATGAATTCATTGAATTAACATTTAATAAGTCTTTGATTTCATTATAAGAATCTTGAATTTCCAGCAATTTAGAATAAGAATATTTAATTTCTTTCTTTATATCTTCGGAATTTTCTGAGATAGAACGTTTTACAGATTCAAAATGTACCGAATTATTTTCTGATAATGATTGGATATTATTTTCAACCTGAATTCTTATAACATCAACAACATCTCTAACACTTTCGATATATGATAGGCTGTTTTCTTTTAAAATTCCGGCGATTTCAGAAATCTTATCATCAATGTTTTCATTTACTTGAGGTTTTGTTTCACTCACATAGGATAAAACATCAACGATTGAATTTGAAATTTTATCAAGAGTTCCTTTTAAATCAATAAGAGTTGCAGATTGTGTTTTTTTGAATTCATCTTCAACTGAATCTAATTTGCTTATTAAAAGTTCGTATTTTCCATACAAATCATTTGTAACTTTTTCTGATAAATCGGCATTTGTAGATTCAAAAGAATTTACCATTTCTTGTTTTGAAGCATACAAATCAACTCGCAAATCTTTTACAGTGTTAACAAAATCCAAAGCAAGAACTTCATCAATAGAGGATTTTAATGCTTCAAATTCACGTTTAATGTTTCCAACTTCTACAACGGAAGAATCCATTTTGTAATCTATTACACTTGATAGATTTTTAATAGCATCGATTTGTTCAACCAATTGAGCAGATGAATTGTTCACTGTCTTTTCTTGAGCATCAAGTGAAACTCTCAAACTGTTTTCAAAAACTGTCAGTCTGTCGGTAATGCTTGAAAATATAGCATTATTGGCAGAAACACTATTTTCATCAAGTTGTGCAATTAAATTTTTTAAATCTGTAATATTTGCAAATACGGAACCAAAATTCTTTTCACATATATCGGAAATAGCAGATTGTGTTTGATTCAATTTTGAACCAATAGTTTCAGCTCCGGAGGAAATATCGTTTAAAACTCTTGTAATATTTGCATCTTGTAAAGTTATGATTTTATTTGAAACTTCATGGATAGAATTTTTTACTCCGGTTTCAACTTTATCAACAGCTGATAATACACTTTGTAACCCGACATTGATGTCAAGACCATTGATTAAATTAATGACTTTTTGAATTTCAAGAGATGAAGTCATTAAACTTTTATCAATTGCAACGGTTCCATCAAAAATGTTTTTCAAAACACCTTCTAAAGATATCTTAAATTCTTCAAATTTTGTGTCTGATGAAATTGTTGCTATTTGAGATTCAAGATTTCTTAATTGTTCAAGAATATTGTTTGAATTTTTATCTTCAGTTTCTTCAATCGCAGTTTTTAGGCTCGCAATTATATTGACGGTTGCATCAATTTTATCAGCCAAATTCTCTATTCTTACATATTTGTCTGAAAAATCTGTTACAACAGCTGTTAATTCTTGATTTTGAGCGGTAAGTTCAAATAAACGTTGATTTGATGTTGTAATATCATCTTTGGTAGCTAAATTGTTAAGAGCTACTTCAACTTGACCGGTCTTTTTGTCTAACATTTGTAATGCAGAAAGAACTGTATTTGAAGACATTTCAATACTATTTAAACTATCAGAAAATTTGTCCAAATATTCAGTTTTATCAATTGTGGTAATAGTTTTAATTATAGTTTTAAAATTGTCATTCAAGCTTAATACAATTGAATCAAAACCGTTGTTTAAGCGTTCCAAATCAGGTTTAAGAAGAGCAATATTTTTGATAATATCTTTCTTTTGTGAATCATCAGAACGAAGAGCATCCAATCTTAGTGTAATATCAGTAAGAGTTTCTTTTTGAGAAATAACTTCTCTTGAAAAAACAGATAAGTTTGTGGCTACGATATCAAATAATTCTTTCAAGTCAGCAGATTTAGGCATTTCTGAACTATTTTTGAGCAAATTAGTAAATAATGATTCAATTGCACCAAATTTTGAGATTAAAACACTATGACGTTCGTCCAAATTTTGTTTTAATTCGGATAAAAATATTTTTATTAAATCAATATCTTCTTCTGTATTAATTTTTTCCAGCTTGGTGTTAATACCGGATAATAGTTTATCTACATCCGAAGTATTAAGAATTCCTTGCGCTCTAATCGAATTTAAAAGGGTTTTAATTGTGTCAAAATTTTCATTTATTTCTGAGAAATTATTTATATCTGCCATAAAACTACTATCCCACATCCTACATTATTACATTTACATATTATATACTAATATAAACATAGTGACAAATCACATAATTTTTTTTAATATAAATTTATGAACTACATTTTTTTTATTTTAATATGTATATCTTTTATTGCTGGATTCGCAAATGGAACTCTCGGCAAAGTTGTTACAGCTATGTTTGACGGTTGTAATCTTGCAGTAAAAATTGCTTTTTCATTAATCGGAATTATGGCATTTTGGCTTGGAATAATGAGAATTGCAGAAAAAAGTGGACTTATAAATTTTGTATCAAAACTTATTTATCCGTTTGCAAAACCATTATTTAAAGATATTAAAAAAGATTCTCCTGCACTAGGCGATATCACTATGAGTATTAGTGCGAACGCTCTTGGGCTAACAAATGCAGCGACTCCTATCGGGTTAAAAGTCATGAAAGAACTTCAAGAAGAAAACCCTAATAAAGAGGAAGCGACAGATAGCATGTGTATGTTTTTAGGCATGAATACTGCCGGATTCCAAATAATTCCTGCAACGGTTATTGCTGTTCTTGCCGGAGTTGGAGCTACAAATCCAACAGAGATAGTTTTGCCGACATTAATAGTTACAACTCTTTCTTTTGTAACCGCAATTATTACAGCGCTTATTTTAAGGAAATTCTGGAAGAAAAAGGAGAATAACTAATGTTAGAAAAGATTTCTCTTGGAATACTTCCAATAATGATATTGTTAATTTTGATTTGCGGAGTCCTTAAAAAAGTTCCTGTATATGAAGAATTTGTAGAGGGTGCTAAAGATGGATTTAAGGTTTCAATTACAATAATTCCGTATCTTGTTGCTTTAATTGTTGCAATTTCGATGTTTAGAGCCTCTGGAGCACTGGATTATTTGGCTACATTATTGAGTCCGGTTTTGAATCGGTTTGACGTATCAGCAGATATTGTACCAATAATGTTTACTCGCTCTTTGTCAGGTTCTGCAACCTTAGGATTATTTTCAGAACTTGCAAATACTCATGGTGCAGAATCTTTTGTTACAAAAATGGCAGCAATCATGGTGGGAAGTTCTGAGACAACTTTTTATGTGCTTTCTGTCTATTTTGGAGCTGTGGGAATTAAAAAATTCAGATACGCATTGTTAACAGGAATTATTGCTGATATTACAGGTATTGTACTAGCAATTTTGGTTGCCCGTTTGTTTTTTCTTGCCAGCATTGGGTAGTACTTACTTTTAAATCTTCTTCCACAACTTTTTTTTGCAAAACCGCAAAATTAATATCAATAAAATTAATAGAAGGAAGTTTTTCTACTGTAAATTCTTTGGAACCGCAGTTTGTACAATAATGATTTTGGGGAAATATTTCTCCATTTCTGGCGTTGGTTTTTAATTTTACTCCACAACAAGCACATCGAGTTATGTACCACTCATTTCTAATAAATTTACCGCAATCCGGACAATACCCACATTCCATATCTGGAGTAATTTTTTCGTGTAAACATGTTTTTTTGAAATTAAACAGATTAGTTAAAAACATTCCGTGACCTCTTTTGACTAATTAGTATTTAAGAATTTCTATAAAGAAGTCAATATTTTTGTAGTATAAAACTATTCCCTAAAACTCCCCTATCGTAGAATAAATAAATTTTCAAATTCAAGCTAAATTAACTTTAGAGGGGAGGGGTAAATGAAATATTATATTGTTTGTTTACTAATATTGTTAACTACAGGGAGCGTATTTGCCGATTTTGTAACATATTCAGGAAACGCACCGAATTATAATAACGGATTCCAGTCAAAATTAAAAATGAATCAACCTCAAACAACTATAGCAAGTTATTCTGGAGGGCGCAGACAAAATCGACTATACCCGCCTCATTGCCCGAATTGTCACAACTATAACCCTTATCTCTCGAAAAGCGACTTAAACAATTTGGAAAAATACGCACTAAACAAAACTTACAGAAGAGAATCTGACTTGCAAAGATTAGAGCGCCTTGAGAATCTTGCTTTTGGGGCGACTCAATACGGAGATATTCGTTCACGCTATCAAAATGTTGAAAATGCGATTCTTTCCAGACCTAAATATAATACAAATCGCTCTATTTTAGGGAATCTTGCGAACTATTTTTCAGGACAAACAACGGGATTTACTCCGAATTTAACAAATTATAATAATTTAGGCGGGTTTTCATCTAATCCTTATTTATTCACGCAACCATCAGGGTACCAAAATAATACATTTGAACAGTATTCAAACGGAATTTTTGGTGGTGGCTGGGGAGTTAGCGGGAGCGATTTTGGAACTGGGAGCAAAATTCGGATTTTAGACTAAGACCCGCCCACACAGAATTAGTAAATACAACAGCAAATGCTCAAATGAATCTTAACCTCCAAAAACGGTTTCCCCGAATTTAGCACTATTGTCCCGAATGATTGAATATAAATTGTATTGTCATCCTGAATAGCCGACAAAATTAGACATTGTATTTGAGGTTGAGATAATAAATAAGGCGTATTTCAGGATCTTACCAACTTGGCATGATACTTATGTTTTGGTCAGCTCCTGAACAGCTTGAAAATTACGGATTTGCATCCTTATTTTCTACGCTTTCAGGATGACAGGTTTATTTGCATATTTATGCTGATAAAATTTATCTCGGACAACAGTGCCGAATTTAGTGAACCCCTCAACTAAAAAGCCTTAAACCTTAACTCAAGAACGAGCTGTATTGGTTTTGAATATTTGCAATCAATAAATCCATTGAGGCGAATTTCGCTTCCAAACGTTCACGATATCTTTCAACCGATTTTTGAGCTTTTGTAATTTTGTCGTCTAATTTTGAAATTTGGTTAGAATAAGACTTGTCTGCACTTGCAAAATAGCCGTAATTGCTTGTAAGAGCTGTTTCAAGAACTGTTTCTACTTGTTGGAATACACCTTTTGTAGTATCAGTTCCGACAAGCAAATCTTTTAAAGCATCTCTATCAGCGTCAAATGCTTTCAAGAACTTATCTTTGTCAAAGCCTAGAACATTGATGTTTGAAGTGCTGATATCTCCGGCTTTTGCGGAATCCAGTGAAATACCGATTGCATCGAGATTTCTGAACACACCTGTTCCGGAAATTGAACTTGTCATCAATGACCTGATTTGATTTCTGATGAATTTCAAGGTTGATTGGTCAGCCAAAGTAGCACCTTTTGCAACTTCTTTGTCGACATTTTCAATCAATTCATTGTAAGCATCAACGATATCGGAAACAGCATTTGCAACAGTTTCTTTGTCACGTTCAACTGTAAGTTTTACTTCTTCACCTTCAGAAACCCCTTTGAGGTTAATTGTTACACCTGTGATTCTTGAAACATCACTGGCGATTGTGTTTGAAGTTGAGGTATAAGTTGTACCGTTGATAGTAAACACGGCATTGTTTCCGACATCTTGAGTACTAACATCCAAACGCTTAGCGACAACGGCGCCATTTGTTGCATCAACTTCTGTTTTTGTATAACCCATTATGTCGGTAAAGTTTGAAGTACCTGCTTCAATGTTAATGAAAGAAGAACCTGTTGTTCGTGATTTTATAACGAGTTTTCCGTCAACGGAATCCCAACTTGCGGTTGCGTTAGCACTTTCAGAAGCGTTGATTTGAGAAATAATATTTTGTAATGTTGTGTTTCCGTCAATCGTAAACACGGCATCACCGACGGTGAAAGTACCTTGAGTTACGTTTCCACGGCGGAAAAGTCCTGCTGTTGTAATCTTGGAATCTCCGTTAACTCTGTACAATTCACGAGCGCTCTTAACCGTTCCGGTTTTATCGTTTACAAATCCGCAAATTGCAGAGATATTTGAAGTATCGGTTGTAGAACCTACTTCAACGGAAGCGCCTGTTTTTGAGTAGAATTTCAAATAACCGTTTTCAAATTTGATATCGACATCAGCGAATGCGGTTGCAATTCTTGAACGCAATTGACCGAATGTTTCGTCGGAATTAACGTTAACAGTAGCTCTTTGACCATCTCTGAATACAGATAAAGTTCCTGATGAGATATTCAATAAACTCATTTTTGTATCATAATCAGCATAATTTGATACAGAAAGTACGACATCTTCTGTCCAAGAGATTGTTTGTTCGACTTCATCATTACTTGCTGAATAACCGCCCAAATCGTTGTGGAAAGTCAACCCGAAATCACCGACAATATTACTTGTAGTGTTCGCTGTATCAATTACCATATCTTTGTAACCGCTTTGAATCATCAAAACGCCGTCAGAAATTGTTGCTTCAAGTCCAAGTGCTGCAAACTTATCTTTCAAAGAGCCGAATGTTTCATCAGCATCAATGTTGATTTTGTAAGACATTCCATCAACTGTTAAACCGATAACCCCGCCGGCTTTGAGCGCATTGTTATCCCAAGTCAAATCCAAATCGCTCAACTTGGTGTCATAAGTCGCATCAAGGTGAGATGTAACGACTTCTGATGTTTGAATTTCTTCGTTTTTGTAGGAATTTGTTTGAATCCAGTTTGCGCTGTTTATTCCTAATAAGGTCAATAAGTTGGAAGCCTTATCTGCGCCTGTGTAAGCTTGTAGAGTTGCTTTTCCGTCAGACTTGATAATCAATTGACCGCTGTTGTTGATAACGCTTTCAAACCCGTAAAGCGCTAATTCATCCATCAAAGTTCCGACCGTATCATCGGCAGTGAGTGACAAATTCGTTTGAATACCGTCATGAACAACTGTAATACATCCGTCAACATAAGTTCCTTCGTTGATATCAGCCAATTTTGTGTCACGAGTCATAGCAACAACGACATCTTCCGGAATTTCAATGTTGTTAGAAGTGTAAACGTTTACAAAATTCCATTCAGCAAAGAGAACATCAATTGCGTTTGTATTAACTCCGGCAGAAGCAGAAGTCGCAAGATAAGAATTGTGTTGAGCACCGACCGTGATTGAACCGTCAGTAGCCAAATTCATGACCATGCCATAAGAAGCTAATATTGATTTAAAGTCATCAACGGTAGTATCTGCATTAATTGTTTCAACTGTTCTTACTCCGTTAGACACAACAACGAATTCACCGGTTGTGATTCCTAATAAATTACCGTACTTATCTCTGAGTTCGGTCATAAGAGTGTCACCGTTAACTCTTCCATCATCAACGATTGTTGTATCAGTGAGCCAAGAACTTTGTTGAGTCATTTTGCCGAAAGTCCAATCATCAATATCAAGTTGAGTCAAGATATTAGAACCGCCTGTTACGGAAGTCAAATAGCTGTCACCGTCCCCTTTGATTACTAATCTGCCTTGTTCATCGACGTAAGAAGTAAATCCGTAGTTAGAAAGCAGATTTCTGAAATCACCGATTGTTTTGATAGTACTTGTGTCTAAATTGTAAGTGTAATCAACACCTTTTTCTGTGATTTTGAAATTGCCGTTTGTAATACCCAAATCAGTCAATAAAGTGCTGTCACTCATCAAAGTAGTGACATTATGAGTCAAATGATTTGAATTAGTGTTTTTCGTGACAGTGTGGTCTTCTGTGACAAAGTTTGTTTCACCGAGTTTTAATGCTGTTTTCAAGTTAGCACTAATGCCTTTGATAAATGCTTCATCATCCCCTTGTAAAGACAATTTGCCACCGTTTACATAACCATAGATTCCGAGCCCTGCAAGAGAAGTCAACATATCGTCGATTGTATCTCCGGCATGAACTGTAACAACGTGTTGAGTTCCGTCAGAAACTACAGTGATTGTACCATCAGCTGTTAAACCGTGAAGTCCTAACGTATCATCCGTAGACAAAGTATTTGTTGTATTGTATTTTTGCTCACTGGAAGTTGTGTTAGCTTTATTTGTGTGAGTTGCGGTTGTGTAATTTGTATCACCCAATTTCAAGAAAGTTTTCAAACCACTGCTGATACTTGTGATAAAGGCTTCCTTGTCACCTTTCAAGGTCAATTTACCGCCATCAACAGAACCTGCGATTCCATAACCGGCAAGTTTTGTTAACATATCGTCAACAGTGTCTGTTGTTCTGACTGTTACAGTGTATAATACTCCGTCAGAATTCAAGATTATTGAACCATCAGAGGTCAAACCTAATGAAGCGAATGTGTCATCAGTAGTCATTGTGTTAGTTGTGTTGTAACCTTGTGCACTTGATGAAGTGTTTGCTTTGGTTGTGTGAGTTGTGGTTGTGTAATTCGTATCACCGAGTTTTAAGAATGTTTTCAAACCACTGCTTACACTGGTAATGTAAGCTTCCTTGTCACCTTTCAAGGTCAATTTACCGTCATCAACAGAACCTGCGATTCCGTAACCTGCAAGTTTTGTTAACATATCGTCAACAGTGTCTGTTGTTCTGACTGTTACAGTGTATAATACTCCGTCAGAATTCAAGATTATTGAACCGTCAGAGGTCAAACCTAATGAAGCGAATGTATCGTCAGTAGTCATTGTGTTAGTTGTGTTGTAACCTTGAGCACTTGATGATGTGTTAGCTTTTGTTGTGTGAGTTGTAGTTGTGTAATTTGTATCACCGAGTTTTAAGAATGTTTTCAAACCACTGCTTACACTGGTAATGTAAGCTTCCTTGTCACCTTTCAAGGTCAATTTACCGTCATCAACAGAACCTGCGATTCCGTAACCTGCAAGTTTTGTTAACATATCGTCAACAGTGTCTGTTGTTCTGACTGTTACAGTGTATAATACTCCGTCAGAATTCAAGATTATTGAACCGTCAGCAGTCAAACCTAATGATGCGAATGTGTCATCAGTGGTCATTGTGTTAGTTGTGTTGTAACTTTGTACACTGGAATTCGTGTTTGTCGAATTTGTGTATGTTAAATCAGCGTAGGTCTTATTGAGTCCGCCTTGTACTTTTAAAGCCGTTTCAAGATTTGATGAGATACCAAAAATGTAAGCATCTTCATCACCCCTCAAAGTGACTCTTCCTCCTTGCATTGAGCCAAAGATACCTAAACCTGCAAGAGAGGCTATCATATCACCAACGGTATCACTGCTGTTGACCGTGACGACATAGGAATTTTCGCCACCCTCAGAATTCTTAGTTCTTACCGTGATTGTGCCGTCCGACGTCATGCCGAGTTGAGAGAACTTGGAGGACTCATCAGCGGTGTAGGAAGTTGTTGTTGAGGCGACAGAAACGGTCGTCGTTGAGTAGACCGCTGTACCATATACGGTAATCGTGACAGGTTTCGTCGTTGTATTTTCAACGGTGAAGGTTTGTGAAACTGTGTACGTCGAGGTCTTTGTAGTTGTATTTTCTACAGTATGAGTAGAAGAGGTCGTGTGCGTGACCGTCTTGTACTTGACTGTATCAACTACAAAGGTATCTGATATTGTATAAGTTTGTGGTGCGGTCGAGGTTTTTTCGACAACGTGAGTTGTGGTACTCAAGTGAGTAACCGTTTTTGTCGTCGTGTTCTCGACCGTTATGGTTGAGACGACAAGATTTGTGACACTCCTAGTTCCGGTAACCTCCTCTACTACGGTTGAGAACGACCAAGAAACAGGAGTGGTTACAGAGCCTGTGATAGTTTGAGTTCCTGCTGAAACTATTGTTTGTACCGTTTCAGTAGAACTTTCGTTGACAGTATAACCATTGCTTTGAAGTTTTAATGGATCTGAACCTACTGTGCCTCCCGTGGTTGCTATTACATGAGGCACCCAATCAAAGTAATAACCGCTAGCAGGGCTAATTGTTGCAACACCATCAGTTACACTTGCAGTACCGTAGCCCTTGGATGAAAGTTTGCCATTAATACTATCTATGGTTGCATTTGGATATAACGTTATCGTTTCAAGAATCGTATCCGGATCATCAGTGCTATAAATATTAAGTTCAAAATATGATTGATTATATAACGCTCCAAATTGAGCATCCACTCCATAAGTTGTAGCGAGAATCTCTCCTATCATATCTGAGCTGGTTAATAGTGTTTTGGTAGTTACAGTGGTGGTTATAGTTGTCACAGTGACACTGCCACCACCAGAAGACTCTTCTGCCTCCTTTAGGAACCATAATACGCTACCACTAGAGCTAGTGTAGTGCAAGCCGTAATACAATTCGTGTGAGTCAATTTCAACCGATACACGAGGACTACTTGTAGTTGGTTTTATGAACATCGCTCCCAGAGTTGAGTCGTATGTTACAGTCCAGTAGCCATTTCCTGCAACACCATTTATATCATTCTGAATTATATTGACCAATGTTTGAACACTACTGATTGTAGCTAAATCATAAGTTCCTGATATATTAAAAGTTGTATCACCAACTACCAATTCTAAATCAGGATTATCAGCCCATCCAACAAGTTCTGATAATGGAGTCGAAGACAAACTCGCAACCCCGTCTGTACCTGAGATAGGATTAAAAGCAAAAGCCGTGAAGATCATATCATTTACGAAGTCATCATCGGTGTCGGTATAATTATCATACAATGTCAGTCTGCCAAAACCATCTGAAACAACAAGTTCCCCAACTCCTGCGCTTTGTAGTTTAGAATTAATAGTAGCAATTGTATCGCCGTATGTAATTGTTATATATTTATTTGTGGTAGAAGATGAGAATGTAAAAACGCTATATTGATAAGTAGAACTATAACTTGAATCTACTAATTGGTTAACTGTAGTAGAGGATGTTACAGTACCATATGCACCATTGCAACTCCATGTAGCTTGACCTGTAGAAAGGTAGCTTGTACCTGATGTACTGCTTCCACCTGATGATGAGTCATCGAGTTCAAACTGCAACGCTTCAATATAATTAACTCCGCTATCCCAAACGAATTTTACATTACCCCATCCAGGCATAGTGGTTTGAGTAGTATAGCAGTTAAATGGTTGGATAAAGACCTGACCCTCTGTATAAGAATCTGCCCAATATATGCCCTTTGTAGTATCGTATGTCCAAGCAGCTATAACGTTATAACCAGCCACAGAAGTAACTGCTTCATTCAATTTATCTACAAGCCTACCAATAGTATCACTTGCTGTACAAGTTACTATAACACCTCCAGTTCCCATAATACTAAGAGTTAGATAACAAGTCGCATCCGTACCAAAGGCTGTATAAATTGTTGTATTTGACGGTACAGGACCGCTTGTTCCTGTTCCTGCAACAGTAGTAGTAATTCTAATCGTTTGCGTTGTAGTTTTTAGAACCGTTATTGGTTCAGACGATGTCCATGCCAGCCCTACTGTCGTAGCACTGGAGGTCGAAATGGTTATTGTACTAGAGGTACTCACTGTTACCGTTTGAGTAAAATTAGATACAACATTTGTTGTAAACGATTGTGATATCGTCGTCAATTGTGTATCTGTTTCAGTCGAGATTACGGTTGCAGTTATACGTATTGTTTCATACCCAACTTGAGCTTCTGTACAAGTATGAGAATGGGTTACTGTTATTGTTTGACTGCCGATACTAGCTACAGGTACCGTAACAGTATCCGTCACGGTCACGGTTTTACTGCCTATTTCTGCAACTGTTTCCGTGTGCGTGTGGTTCACTGTCACAGTTTTAGTTCCGATTACAGGTTCTGTTACCGTGATTGTATCACTAACAGTGATTGTTTGTGTACCGATTACAGGGTCGGTTGTAACTATTGTACTTGTTGTAATCAAGGTTCTTGTAAGAGTCGGGTATGTTGTTGTGTAAGTTGTTGTGTTGTAAGTCAAGGCTGCGCTTGAAGTTGTACCGATTCCTTCTCGTACAGTAACAGTCGTATCTGTTGTACCAATACCCATAGATGTCACAACTCCGCCTGTTACGTATTTATTGGCATCAGATTTGAGCGAAATTACACCGTCTTTTATTGTACCTGAGATTTCATAACCCGCAAACGCCGTCAGCAAGTCACCGATTGTCATATCAGCATTAGTTGTAATCGTACCGACTACATTTCCATCCGTACTACAAACATTAACTGTTGAAACTCCTAGTCCTAATTCACCAAGAGTGGTTGAACTGTCTGCTGTTTTTGATATCGTTACAGAAACCGCAACTGTTGAAGTATTATCAACACCGGCTGTTGTTGTAAAGGTACTATCTGTTGTACTAATACCTAAAGAAGTCGCAATTCCGCCTTCAATATATTTACCATCATCAGATTTGAGTGAAATTACACCGTCTTTTATTGTTCCAGAGATTCCGTAACCTGACAATGCGGTCAAGAATTCTCCTATTGTCATATCAGCTTGAGTTGTAATAGTTCCAACTGTTGAGCCGTCTGTACCTTTGATTGTTACAGTTGAAAGTCCAAGTCCGATATCAGACAATTTTGTTGAACTATCAGCTTTCACTGATGTAGTCAAGGATATAACACTGCTTGAAGTATTGCTTGTTCCGGTTGTTGTTGTATAGGTACTATTTGTTGTACTAATACCTAAAGAAGTCGTAATTCCGCCTTCAATATATTTGCCGTCATCAGATTTGAGTGAAATTACACCGTCTTTGATTGTTCCAGAGATTTCATAACCTGCAAATGCAGTCAATAAATCGCCGATTGTCATTTCAGCAAAGGTTGTAACTGTTCCAACAGTTGTGCCGTCTGTGCCTTTGATTGTTACAGTTGAAAGTCCAAGTCCGATATCAGACAATTTTGTTGAACTATCAGCTTTCACAGATGTAGTCAAAGATATAACACTGCTTGAAGTATTGCTTGTTCCGGTTGTCGTTGTGTAGGTTGAGTTTGTTGTACTAATACCCAAAGAAGTCGCAATTCCGCCTTCAATATATTTGCCGTCATCAGATTTGAGCGAAATTACACCGTCTTTAATTATACCTGAGATTTCATAGCCTGCAAACGCAGTCAATAAATCGCCGATTGTCATCTCTGCAAAGGTTGTAACTGTTCCAACAGTTGTGCCGTCTGTAGTTTTGATAGAAACAGTTGAATCGCCCAAGCCCAAATCACCAAGAGTTGTGCTTGAATCTGCTGTGATTGCGTAAGTTGCAGCAACAACAGAGGAAGATGTGTTCACAACCCCAATTGAGGTTGTAAAGGTTGTTGTTTGAGTTCCGACTCCAAAGTCGTCAAGGACTCCGCCTTCTGCGTAAGCTCCTACTTGTGAATCAAGGCTTATTACACCGTTTTTGATTGTTCCTGAAATTCCATAACCTGCTAATGCAGTAAGGATTTCACCAATCGTCATATCAGCGTTTGTTGTAACCGTTCCGAGTACAACATCATCTTGACCTTTTACAGTGATTACAGAATCGCCAAGACCCATTTCAGAAAGTTTTGTATCAGAATCAGCATCATAAGTTTTAGTTACGGTTCTTTCACAGCCCAAAACATAAGAGCTTGAAGTAGAGTGTTCCAAACCAAGTGCATCTTCAACCGTAGAGTTTTCCATCCATCCGCCTTCAAGATAGATAACTCCGTCTTCCAGTTTCGCTGTAACACCATTATTTTTAATACTCGTCAGCAAATCGCCCAAGGTAGTTGAGCCGGTTACATCAAAAGAAACTGTGCTTCCGTCTTCTTTATGCAGGGTTATTGTTTCATTAGTTGTGATTCCGAGTTCATCCAGTCTTGTAGCTTCTGTTGCAGAAATAGTTTTTGTAACAGATTTATTCAAGGCTTGAGATGTTGCATAAGTTTGGCTAACAGCAGTTTGGTGAGCAGAAATCGCAGGTGCGCCATAAAGTGCAGTCAACAAGTCAGTTCCGTGTTTGTATCTGTCATTGGTTTCACGAATCGTTCCGTTTGCAATCAATGCGTTTACATCCGCATCTGTCAAGGTATTAAAATCTCCGCCTGTGATAGACAAGATTCCGTTATCTTCGTCAAGCGTTGAATAAATACCCATATTAGCCAAGTCAGACATCAAGTCACCAATCGTTTGACCTGAATAAATCTTGAGATATTGTGCATCCCCTTCTGAATCAATAACTTCCAAATAACCTTCTGATACTCCCAAGTCGTCTACAAGACGTGTATCATAGGTTACAATTTCGTATTCAACAATTGTTTCTGTAAGAGCATTACCTTTTACTTGTGAAGTATACGGATCATCAACTAAACCTAAAGCTTTTATCGCATCATAAGTTCCGCCAGTAATCTTACCGCCGGAAATCTCTACAACACCGTTTTTGACTTCCGCATTAAGTCCTGCATCTCTCAACCCTTGCAAGAATTCGCCCAAAGTTGTAAATGCATCAACTTCAATCGTGTAATTATCGCCACTGGTATTTTGTACGGTTACGTTTTTTGTGCCTGTAATCTTTACTCCTGAGCTGAGTTCGTTCAAGAATGAGTTTTCATTCGCTACGGAATAAACAGTTTCAACTTTCTCAATCTGGAGTTTATTACTTGTGTAACCTTCGTTTACCCCTTCAATGTGCAAAGCGTCTACAATTCCGGTGTTATCAGTATCAGTAATTGCATTTTTACTAAGATTTACACTGAAAATCCCCGTTGCATTATTGAAGCTTGCCTCAACCCCAATATCTTTGAGTTTCTCAATAAAAGACCCGATTGTGTCTTTATCGGTAATATTTACGGAATACGTAACCCCATTATTTGTTACCCCGATATTACCGGCTTTTACCCCAATATCCTTTAGTTTGGAATCCAAAGTAGCAGTCGTTGTTTCTACAATAGTTGTAAGATATCTGTAATCAGATATTGCGTTCGTGTTTGTTGCAAGTTTATCAACCCGAACATTGTAAACCCCTTCATCTGCATCTGTTG
This sequence comes from uncultured Vampirovibrio sp., assembly GCA_964531425.1. Taxonomy (GTDB): domain Bacteria; phylum Cyanobacteriota; class Vampirovibrionia; order Gastranaerophilales; family Gastranaerophilaceae; genus CAG-196. The sequence continues at coordinate 25,024 of CAZHEI010000017.1, forward strand.
TAGCAGTCGCAGTAAGTACCTCTAAATTCGCAGACGTAGCAATGTTCTGCGCAAACAAGTCCATTGAGGCAATATGGAACTTGGAATCTGTGATTTTTTCGATGGTTGAACGGAATGAGCTAAAAAATGATTTAATACTGTTTAACGTATCCTTTGAGAGCACAACATTTTCACGCTCTTCTTTAAGCGTCGTAACTTTAGCTTGTTTCAGTGCAACAAGCGATTCTATCCATGAAGATGTATCTAGTCCGGAGGCAAGTCCGCTAAAAGATATTGACACGTGATTTATCCTGCTCTTAAGAATTCCGTTTTGTTGTAAATTGAGATGCCGTTCTCCGTCTTGGGGGTATATTCGTTGAGATTACAACATCTATACTTTACACATATACAGTATAACGTATTTTTCAAAAATTTCAAGAGGGGAATTTAATTTCTTTTCGTGAGTCGTGAGTCGTGAGTCGAAAAAGGTGAATAGGTGATTAAGTGAATAAGTGAATAAGATGTTACAAGAAGTTTTCCCTCGCCCTACGGGAGAGGGCTAGGGTGAGGGGGCAAAATTTAGTGAATAAGTGGTTACGGTTTTTCGTGAGTCGGGAATCGAAAAAGGTGACTAAGTGAATAGGTGAATAGGTGAATAAGATGTTACAAGAAGTTTTCCCTCGCCCTACGGGAGAGCGGATTTTCGGTAGGGCGATGCCGAGCGATAGCGAGCAAGCCCGTAAGGTGTCGGTCGGACGTTACTCCGCCGACATCCCGAATAATCCAAGACAGGGTTAGGGTGAGGGGGCAAAATTTAGTGACCAAGTGGTTACGGTTTTTCGTGAGTCGGGAATCGAAAAAGGTGACTAAGTGAATAG
>CAZHEI010000018.1:0-25516 GCA_964531425.1 uncultured Vampirovibrio sp.
ATTGCCTTTTTTAAGGCAATTTTTGGGATTTTGTTACACAACTTAAAACTGTATATAAATAAAATATAACCAATCCAACCTTAAGATATATCTTATATATTCAAAACATCTTTCCAATTCATACTATCTGCATGCTCTTTAGTTGCCTTAATTAAATCATTCATATTGATTGGTCTGCTTGTTGCTTCGCTTTCAGAAATTATTCTTGCTCTATCAAGAATATAGTTCATATCTCTAAAGGAAGCATGGTGTTCTGGTTTTGTCACATAAGCAGCGATTTTTTCCAATGTTTTATTATTTAAATCTACCATTTCTGAAGTTATAACTTCTTTTGGTAAAGTATTATAATGAGTAACTATTGCGTTTGTAAATTGTTCTTTTGTAGGTAATGGTATGTGAACTTTTTTTGCAAAACGGTTTAAAATAGCTTCATCCAACAATTGGTTTAATGGAGCATCTTTAGAAGCTCTATTAGTAGCAGCAATTATTTGGATATTATCAACTTCTAATAATTTATTAAATGCTGTTTTAAATGCATTTTGGAATTTTTCAGAATTTTCAGCACCATTACCTGTTGCTTTTCGTGAAATTGAATCAAATTCATCCATAAATACAACTATCTTTTTATCAGGATTGTCCTTCGCTCTTTTAATAATACCTTCAGAAAATCCCAAAATATTATTTTCTGTTTCACCTAACCATTTACTGTTAAATTTTAGAACATCCATCATTATTAATTCAGAACCCGGATATCGACTTTGAACATATTTAGTCAATCCATAAGTATAGGCATTTTTACCACCACCAGGTTCTCCATACAACATTATTGCAGAATTACCTCGCATACCTTTTTTCTTGAGTTGCTCATTTCTATCAAATAAAATTTTTATATCTTTTGTTACTTTTTTTAGTTCATCCGGCAATACAAGTTCATCCAACGTTTTTTCGTTATCAACATTTCGTATAATATCATCTTTTGCTTTTTCTACAGATTTTTTCATATCTTTTGCAATTGCATCAATTCCACCATTCTTCATTGCTTTTAGTTGCATTCCAACCATGGCAATAATTGCTAAACCTGATGCAATACCAATACCCCAGCTAAGATTTTGTTTTAATTTTTGTTTACGTTCTTTCTTTTGTTGTTCCTGTAACATTTGTATAAACATGTCATCTTGACTCATAGCAGGTTGTTGTACAACAACTGGTTGCTGTCTTACAAACTGATCGTTTGAAGATGGCATTTGATATACATTATTTTGCTTTTTTCTTTGCGGTTGTTGTGGTTGACTGATAATTGAGGCAACATTCATCGAGTTTGTCATAATAAAACCTTTCAAATATACACACTTGTATAACTATAAAAACAAAATCCTAAAAAAAATTGCCTTTTTTAACTTATTTTAACTCGCTTAAAAATCGACAAAAGCATTAAAATCCAGTAATATTAAGAAAATTTCAAGTTTACAAATTTTAATATTACTTTAAAAATTTTATCAATTTTTAAATTTTTCCGCATCCTCCAGCACTATTGTCCCGAATGATTTAATATAAATTGTATTGTCATCCTGAATAGCCGACAAAATTAGACATTGTATTTGAGGTTGAGATAATAAATAAGGCGTATTTCAGGATCTTACCAACTTGGCATGATACTTATACTTTGGTCAGCTCCTGAACAGCTTGAAAATTACGGACTTGCATCCTTATTTTCTACGCTTTCAGGATGACAGGTTTATTTGCATATTTATGCTGTTACAAAACTTAATTAAAATTTGTAACAAAATCTTTAAGCCCTGAAATTCGCTCTTATATATATACTTTATATATTTGAGGTATAAGTAAGATGTCATTAGAGCTACAAAAACAACAAAATATTGCAATAAATGGCTCAGCTTCAATTGCAGAAGTTGCAGGCTCTAACAATGTGCAAACAGTTACTGTACCTATTGGACAAGGCGGAGAATCTCAAAGTAATATTGATACTTTGAACACTAATAACGTAACCACAACTGAAAATCAAACTAAGCGAACCGTTGATGAACTTTACAATTCAATTTCAGCACTATGCACTCAATATGGAATTAGCTTAAGTGAAGTTAAGAAAATGGGACTACTTAGCAGTGTATCCGGCATGAATGAAGAATATTTACTTAACGCAGAACAATCAGAAATTAACAAAATTGTTGAGCACATAAAACAAACTATATCTGCATTAAAAGAAGATGGCATTGAAGTAAACGCAACAAACGTTGAAAAATATGCAAGGTTATATAATATCCAAACCCAAAACGGATGGGATTCAATTGAATCTTTTAGAAAAGCCAATGCTAGAACCAGCGAAGGCTTGACTGCTCGTTTAAATCGTATGTATGGAAAAGACGTAACCAAATTATCTACACAAGAAAAAGCTGAAATATTAGAATCTTATTTTAGCAGATATTTCAACGATGAAATTAAACAAAAAGTAAAAAATGCTTCTTCACCGGAAGAAGCTGAAAAAATCAAAGAATCTGTAAGAACAAAACAAATTACAGACTATACTAAATTGTTATTCAACAGTTCTCCGGAAGAATATGAATTATTCCGTGATGCTATTGACTATTTAGCAGCTAATAAACGTTACGCAGGTTTTGATGCAATTTTAAGAAGTTGTGATACAGATGGACAAAGAACAGCTATTGCGAATTCAACAACTTACGAGCAAATAAAAGGCTGGGAAACAAATGCTGATCAATTTGACGATAGAATGAGTAAAGCTGAAAGTACACAACTTTCAGCAAGAGCAATTGAATACAAAGATGAAGTTCACATTGCAGAATATCATGAAGTAGCAACTACTGATGCTCTAGAATTCTATACAGAAGAAAATACTGAAAAATTAAAAGCAATAAAAGCTAAAATTGAAAATGGCGAAGAACTAACAGAAGAAGAACAAGCATTACTTGCTCAAGACAACCATTTTAAAGGTGATAATGCAGGTCAAATGGTTGGGGTTGGAAACAACCAAGTCATTGAACCGGAAGCTAAAAAAGATTTCTTAACCACAATAAACAATGATGCTTATAAAATTGGAGAACACGCCGGTGGTGACTTCTACAGAGAAGTTATGACTGAAGTTGCTGATTATGTTGAAAAACATCCTGAAACTTTAACAATGCCAAAAGAAGAGTTTGTTAAATTAATGGATGAAGTAACAGACAATAACTACTCAAAAGTTGTTAATGATATTGCAAATGGTACTAAAACAGAGTTAACACCTTCAACTCCTAAGAATGAAACACCTTCTGCTACCCAAAAAGATTCTACAGCAAGCAAAAATATAGACTTAAACGTAGTTGATTCTCGCTATACAGAACAAACCATATCTACAACAGATGCTTTGGCACAAGTTCAAAATTCAAAAGCTGAATTATACAAAAAATCTGAACAAGCAGATAACAACTCCTCACAAGATAAAGAAACTCCTCTTGTAACAAGCGGTGCCTCAATGGAGGCTTATTTCCAAGCTTATTCAGGAGAAGTTGCATTCAAAAAAGTTAGAGATGAATTTGGAACAATGGCTGCTATTCAATTTACATTAAATAAAAACTTGCAAAATGCAACAGCAAAACTTAGTGCAATTAAATCATTTGATAGATTGAATTGTTCACAACAATTCAATACGGTAAAAGGACTTTACAAAGGATTAAGCATTGCTCTTGATAATGCAAAAGATAATACCCTTGAAAGATTACAAAATGTAACTCTAAGAACTTTTGGAGCAACAAAAGAAGCAAGAAAAGCTGCCGAAGAAAGTTTATCTTAATTGCGCATTTGTATTTTTAATGTCATAATTAGACTATGAGCTTATTTAAAAACATAGTTTTATTTGTTTTGTCAATACAAGAAAAAATGCTTACCAAAAGTTTAAACAAAACTCTTGGTGTTAAGCATGAATCCAAACGTAAAAAGTATTTCCAAAATGGTTGTTTGCTAAGCTTGGATTCACTCGCTGATAGTGAAAAGCAAAAAATGGAAGAGGAACTCTCCATTGTATTAAAAAGTGCTAATTATGAGCCGACAGAAGTGCTTAAATATATTCAATCTCACGGGACAAAAGTATATTATATTGATAATGTCAAGTCCTTGAATTCTATTGGAGAAAACGAAGGTTTTGTTTATCCTCAAAAAGGAACAAAAGCGCTTTATTTATCACTTTTAACAACAAAAAAAGTTTCTTTAAAAACTCCTGAAATGTTTATTCTTACAAAAGGCGAAATTAATAAATATTATTTTATTTACCATTTTTATAATTGGTATGCTTTTAAACACAATATTGCAGGCATGGATTCCGAATCTCAAGAACTTTTGAAAAAATATTTGTTTAATGATTCAGATGAAGATTTTTCCAAGCTTCAACTTGCTGACATTTACAAGCTAAAAGATGCAATCAAGCAAGACAAAGCTTCAATTGAATTTGTTTTCAGACTCTGCCAACAGTATGAAGGCACAAAAAAAGCATTGGATAAATTAAAAAATAGCGGAGCGAACCTATAATTAGTTCAAATATTCTCCAACCCATTCGGTAATCATTTTTGCTAATCCTGAATCATTTTTAAGCATAAGCATGCCGGTTGATTTTGATTCAGATGTAAAAGTCGCAAATTCATTTTGCGCAAACTTAGTCAAATATTTTTCTGCTTCTTTTGACATTTCATCATCAGTTCCTGTAATAGAAAGAAAATCAACATTGTTTAATTGAGCTACACTTACCGGAATATAAAGTCCTTTCGTGTTAACTACCGGAGAAAGCATTACAACAGTTTTTGGTTTAACTGACATTTTATCAGCTGCCAAAACTCCTGCACTTGCACCAATATCAGCTCCTACAACAGCCCAATTATCAAAGAAAATCTTTTTTGAGTTTTCTTCTTTAACTTTGTTTATTACAGCTACTACATCATCAGGACATTTTGCATAAGCTGAATTTGTCATGTTTTTCCAAGATGTTTTTGCAAGTTTTGAATTATAAATACTTTTACCATGCCCTCTTAAATCAATAGCTAAAACGGCATACCCTTTATTCAAAAGTTCTTTTGGCAAAGACTCCCACCATTGAGAATTGTAACCAAGTGAATGCAATAAAATCACCGTAGACACTTCTTTTTGATTTTTTACTTTTGGATAAGAAAGCGTTGCATAAATATTAAATCCGTCATTTGCAACTGCTTTTACTTCTCTCTCCACAAAATTTTGAGAAGCTTCAACTTTGGTATTTATAAACATTAAAAATAATGTTAAAATTAAAACAATAATTCTCTTCATAGTTAATATTATAACACGTTTTAATTCGCTGTTACAATTCTTAATAAAAAAGGCAATTATTGAACGCAGATATACTTTATATATATAAGAACTATTTTTAAGGAGATTCTATGTCACTGGTAATAGATGCAAATATGAAACTTTTTGCAGAGAGGATGAATATTACATCCTCCAGAATGATTCGTGACTATGGACTTTCTACGGTGGACGAAATCATTGAAGCAGAAGCAGAACGAGGAAATACTCAGGCTGTAAATTATGCTCGTGAATATTATCATTCTCCAGAAAAATTAATAAAATTATTTGAACTTACAAATGTAGAGAATAAATTTGTACTTCTTCATAAAATGGATGATTCAACAAGGATGAAAGTACTCCCATTATTGAAACAAGATGAGCTTGTAATGGGCTTGTATTTCTATACACAAGAAAAACTTTTGGAAATGCTTATGGAAGTTGATATTGAAGAACTTGTTCAAGTTGTACAGGAAGCATTTCCTTTAGAACAAATTATCATGATGTTTACAGAAGAAGATTTGATGAATTTCTTTTTGAGTGATGAGCTTGAAAGATATGAAGTAATGGAACAAATACAATCTCTTCCTCCGGAAGTTTTGCAAAAATTCATTGAAGGTGTTACCGGAAAACCAATGGAAGAAACTGGTTCCAATAACTTTATAAGAAGTCTTGAGGCACTTAATGATGATGATTTCAAAAAATTTATGTCACAAATAGATCCTGATGTTCAACGACAATTAACATTCCAATTAACGAAACAAAAACCTGAGTATTTAACTCTTTTTTCAAACGAAACCTATGTTAATATGCTAAATACATTACTTAAACCTGAAATGGTGAAACCAATGATTATGCTGAACAAAGATACTCTTGTAAATATGCTTACAGAGTTACCTTCAGATTTAATGGCAATTGTTACAGCTCAAGTTGATACAAAAGATTTTGCAAAATTCCTTCAAGATGGTCACATGGATTTGATTGAAAAAGCTTGGATGATTTAGCGTTATTGTTTTCAGAAAATATATCCTCGAATCTACTGATATTTTTGTGTTAAAATTGACGTAAAGCGAGGATTTATTTATGAAAATGTCAAAATTATTTGTACAAACACTGAGAGAATTTCCTTCTGATGCAGAAGTAGTTTCTCACAAAATGCTTGTAAGAGCAGGCTATATAAGAAAACTTACCAGTGGTGTTTATAACTATTTACCACTTATGTGGAGAGTTTTAAAAAAAGTTGAAAATATTGTTCGTGAAGAAATGGACAATGCAGGAGCTCAAGAACTTTTGATGCCATTTGTTCAACCAAAAGAATTATGGGAAGAATCCGGACGTTGGGGTGCTTATGGCGGAGAGTTAATGAGATTAAAAGACAGACACGGTAGAGAAATGTGTCTTGGACCAACTCATGAAGAAATTATTACAGCTATTGCTCGTGATGGGTTAAAATCTTATAAGCAATTACCGGTAAATCTATATCAAATTCAATCAAAATTCCGTGATGAAAGACGTCCTCGTTTTGGGTTACTTCGTGGTAGAGAATTTATCATGAAGGATGCATATTCTTTTGATACAACACAAGAAGGACTTGAAAAAGAATATGAAAATATGGCAAAAGCTTACACAAGAATTTTCAAACGCTGTGGCTTAAATACAAAAATGGTTCAATCAGATTCCGGTGCTATTGGAGGAAGTGTAAGTCACGAATTTATGGTAATTACTGATACTGATGCAGGAGAAAATGACGTATTTTATTGTGATTCTTGTGATTATTCTGCGAACTCAAACCATGCGGTTTCTAAATTGCCTGAAACAAAGGTTGTTGGAGATTACGCAAAAGCAGAAATTGTAGACACTCCAAACACTCATTCTATAGAAGAACTTTGTGAATTTTTGAATATTCCTGCTAGTGTAATTGTAAAAACTCTTGTTTATATTGTTGATAAAAAACCTGTTTTAGCACTTATTCGTGCTGACAAACAGGTTGAAGAAACAAAATTGCTTAATGCAGTTGGCGGAGTTGATATCAGAATTGCAACTGCGGGCGAAATTGAAGAAATGATGGATGTAAATGGTTTTGATGCAGCAAGAGGCTTTATTGGACCAAACGGATTGAAAGAATATAATGGTTATCCAATAACAGTTGTTGCTGATGAAACTGTTAGAGCAATGAAAAACTTTGTAATCGGAATTAACCAAGCCGATAAACACGGTATTGGATATAATTGGGGCGCAGAAGTTGAACTTCCTGAAATCGTTACTGACATTCGACTTGTTGAAGCCGGAGAAATTTGTCCGATTTGTGGTCAACCGCTAAAAGTTACAAGAGGAATCGAAGTTGGTAATATTTTCCAATTAGGTACAAAATACTCAAAACCTATGAACGCAGTTTATCTTGACCAAAACGGAAAATCACAACCGTACATAATGGGATGTTATGGAATCGGAATTTCAAGAACAGCAGCTGCTGCGGTTGAAGCTCACTATGATGACCATGGTATCAAGTGGCCACTTGCAATTGCTCCATATCATGCAATAGTTATCCCTGTTAGCACAAAAGATGAACAGCAAATGAAAGTTGCGGAAGATATTTATAAAACATTGATTAAGCATGGTGTAGAAGCTGTAATTGATGACCGTGACGAACGTCCAGGGGTTAAATTTAAAGATGCTGATTTAATTGGTTTCCCTTATAGAATTACAGTCGGAAAAGGAATTGCAGAAGGAAATGTTGAATTTAAAGTTCGTGAAACGAATGAAATAACCAATATTACTCCTGAACACGCTGCAGAAATTGTTATAACAGCAGTAACAAATTTATAAGAAAGTTAAGAGTAAAACCCCCTAGAACTGTTCAAAAGATAGTTCTAGGGGATTTATTATGCTTGTTCATTGCAGAATAATTAGAATTTTTCAATAAAAATTTCAAAATAGCCTTGAGGGTGCTTACATACAGGACAAATGTTTGGTGCGCATTTTGAAATTTGAATATGTCCGCATTTTCTGCATATCCACTGAGTTTCTTCTTCTTTTTTGAACAAGGATTCTGCCCTAAGTTCTGAAGCAAGAGTCTCAAATCGATGTGCATGATGTTTTTCTATGTCAAGAATTCCCAAAAACAATGTGGAAATTTCATCAAACCCTTCTTCCTTGGCAACTTGTGCTCCATGCTTATAAACAACTTCCCATTCTTCTTTTTCTCCATTGGCTGCTGCTATAAGATTATCCAGTGTTTTCCCAAGAAAAAACGGATAACTCCCTGTAACTTGCCAATGTTCTGATTCTGGAATCTGTTTGTAAAATAATTTAGCATGTTCTTTCTCATTTTCTGCTGTATCCAAAAATATTGCGAAAATTTGCTCATATCCTTCTTTTTTTGCTTGCTTTGCATAAAAAGTGTAGCGATTTCTGGCTTGTGATTCACCTGCAAAAGCGTTTATCAAGCACTGTAGTGTTTCTGATTGTTCCAATTTCATATTTAAAACTCCTTATTTCTCAATCATTATTAACAATAAAAAATTTTTTTTATTCTCCAACTGTCTACACTATTATCCCGAATGATTTAACATAAATTATATTGTCATCCTGAATAGCCGACAAAATTAGACATTGTATTTGTGGTTGAGATAATAAATAAGGCGTATTTCAGGATCTTACCAACTGGGCATGATACTTATGTTTTGGTCAGATCCTGAACAGCTTGAAAATTACGGACTTACATCCTTATTTTCTACGCTTTCAGGATGACAGGTTTATTTATACCTATAAAATTTATCATGGACAATAGTGCAACTTTCTACAACTAAAGTTATAGAAAAATATTATTTTTATCAAAATTATTGTTAAAAGCCATTTGCTACAATCCAATAGAATTAAGTCTTTCATAAACCCATATCCTCTAAATGGAGGATTCTATAACTAAAGTTGTAAAGTCAAAAAAAATTATGCCGTTTTAAATAGGGAAAGGAAAATTTGAAAGGAACATTATTATGGGGTCAACTTCAACAATTACAATTAACACGAATTTGTCATCCCTAATTGCACAAAAGTATCTACGTGATGCTACGACAGGTATGAATACCGCAATGGAGAGATTATCTACCGGTTTCAAGATAAACTCTGGTAAGGATGATGCAGCCGGCTATTCTGTAGTAGAAGGTATGCAGGCTAAAATTAACGGCTACGACGTTATTGAAACCAACGCTTCTATGGGCTTAGATATGCTAACAACACAAGAAGGTGTTTTAGATATCTTAAACGAATATTTACAAAGAATCCGTGATTTGACTATGCAAGCGGCAAACGGAACTTACGGTTCAGCTTCTTTGAACGCTATTAAAACAGAAGTTGTTCAACGTATGGAAGAAATTAACCGTTTATGCAAAATCACAGATTTCAACGATACATACTTGCTAGATGGCTCTAGAACCGAAGATATTAATCTTCAAGTAGGTCTATACTCTGACAAGAATTGTGTTATCACAATGGATAAATTCTTGTTTGCAAGCGCAGAATGTACAACAATTTTTGGGTTTACGTCTGCTAATAGCGGTGGTATGGTTGACTTAAGAACCAGCACAACTGAATCAGAAGAATTCTGTTACAGAGCTAGAGTTCTTGATTCGGATGGGAAACCAACTTACAACGCTGATGGAACTGTAAAATATGTTGATGGTCAATATTACGCATCAGCACTAACTGCGGCAATGGCTGAAAATGGTGATATTACTTTCGCGGCAGGTAGTGCAACTATCAATTCAACTGCAGGTACTCATAATTTCACTATTGATGAAATGTGTGCAGCGATTTACAGAAATGATGCTTCTGCTCGTGAATTCATCAACAACATTGACAAAGCTATTGACAACGTATCACTAAGAGTTACTGAAATTGGTGCTTATATGAACCGTTTAGAGTCAGCTATTGAATCTACTGATGTTCAAAGAGAAAGCTTAACCCAATCAATTTCAACACTCAAGGATGCTGACGTTGCGACAGAATCTTCAAATTACATAAAATATCAGATTCTACAACAATCAACAGCTTCATTGCTTGCAACAGCAAACCAACAGCCTCAAATTGCATTGAATTTGCTATAAATATAGTTGAACAATAATAGATGTCCTTTCAAATACTTCCGGTGCCAAGTAGGTGCCGGAAGTTCTTCGTTTTTAACAGATAGTTTTCAAATATTCAATAATATCATTGGATTCATACATTTGAATATTGCGTTCTGTATCAACAAGAAATGGAACTTGTCTTTTCCCGCCCATTTTTATCAAAGCTTCTTCTGATTCTTTGTTTGTTATATCGATTTTTTTATATCTCATGTGCTCTTTATCCAAGAAACTCATAACTTTTAAGCAATATGGACAACTATCCAGTACAAATAATTCAAGCATTTTCCCTCCTTTTTATATAAGTAAATATTAACTTATTGTAATATTTTTCTCACTAAACAGGTTACTGATTTCTTTTGTGCTATATTATTAACAAGAGGGAATATAAATATGTTATTTGAATTTTTACACTCAAAAATACACAGAGCAACTATTACAGATTCTAATTTGAATTATGTAGGATCCATTACAATTGATGAAGAATTTCTTGAAAAAGCAAACATTAGAGAATGGGAAAAAGTTGAAATCTTAGATATTAACAATGGTGAAAGATTCCAAACTTATGCAATCAAGGGTAAGAAGGGTTCAAAATGTTTTTGCGTTAATGGAGCAGCAGCAAGAAAAGTTCAAGCCGGCGACAAAATTATTATAGTTACTTATGCGCAAATGACAGAAGAAGAAATTAAAAATCATAAACCAACCATTCTTCAAGTTGGCGAAAATAATGAGATAATAAGTTATGGCAAATAATCCTTATAAGCCAAAAAAGAATAAGAAAAAATTTGTCATTGATACGAAAAATATGGGTGTTAACATAGACAAGAATGAATATTACGAAATCATTTTGTCTAATTCCGCACATCCGGAAGAATTTAAAAAGAAGAATTCTTTTTAATTGTTATATATTAATCCAATTTTCAAAAATTTTTATACCATTTTCAGTTAAGTATGCTTCTGGATGAAATTGTACTCCATAGATTTTTTTATTTGTAATCTTTAGTGCCATTGGAATCCCGTCTGTAGTTTGCGCTGTTATAAATTGACAATTTTTGACAATTAAAGAATGATATCTTGTAACAGAAAATTCTTGTTCAAAACCTTTAAATAATTCAAAATCTTCATTGAAAATAACAGGAGAATTTTTACCATGATACGGCTCCGATGCTTGCACAATATCCGCTCCAAAATATTTAGCTATACATTGCATTCCTAAGCAGATTCCAAAAATCGATTTTGTATCTTTATAGTAATCTATCACAGCCATTGTTATTCCTGAATTATCAGGATTTCCCCACCCCGGAGAAATTAAAATTCGTGAAAAATTAAGGGTTTTAATTTCTTCAAGTGTCATTTCATCATTTTTAATGACAATTGGATTAATTCCCAAAATTTTTATATATTGAACGATGTTATATGTAAATGAGTCATAATTATCAATTATCAGCAAATTTTACCTCCACAAGACCTCTTACGGAATTAAAGCAATATATTTTATCTGCTGATTTTAAATCATTTGGATATAAAATCTTTTCTTCCCAATTCAATTTTGCACGAAAAGTTCCAGCTAAAAGCCCACAATTTGTTGGAGGAGTATAATATTTACCATCTTTTAGAATTCCTACATTTGTAAAAGTGCCTTCTGTAATTTCTCCACGTTCATTAATTCTAATTTCTTCAAATACGTCTATAGACTTAGTTTCTCTAACAGTAGTTTTGTGATACAAAAACGGATTTGATGAATTTACTTTCCCTTTAAGTTTTATATAAAAATTTCCTGCCGATAGAGGTTTCGGAATTTCAAGATGTTCAATATTTATTTCTCCATTTTTAGATAAAAGGATTCTTAGAATTTTATTTTGCGGAATTTTTAATCTTTCAATTTTGCTATTCCATTTAAATCCTAATTCATTCGCCGATTTTTTAATTCTGGTCACATGAGAATCCCAATCATCAATTGCAGTTTCAATTAATTGAAAATCAGTTTGAAGAAATTTCGTTTTTGTTAATGTTTCTTCCCATTCTTCATTAGCTAATGAATCCCAAACAATTGCACCACCTGCAAAATATGTGAATTCTTTTTCTTTGTTAGCTTTTTGTAAAATTCTTATTGGTACGGAAAATATTGCATCATTACCGTGAATATAGCCAATTGCTCCACAATAAACTTCTCTTGAATAATTTTCTACAGATTCAATAACTCTCATTGTAGAAATCTTAGGAGCTCCGGTAATTGAACCGCAAGGATAAATTGCCTTAAAGATTTCATACAAACTGCAATCAACCTCGGCTGAGATTTCGGAAGTCATTTGATAAACAGTAGGATGTTCTTCAATTTCAAACAATTTTTCGACTTTTACCGAGCCTGTTTTTGCAATCTGTCCCAAATCGTTTCTCAACAAATCAACAATCATGATATTTTCAGCACGATTTTTTATATCATTATACAAAAATTCTTTTTGACCTTCTCCGATTGGAGCTGTACCCTTCATCGGTTTTGTTAAAATTTTATTTCCTTTCTGTTTAAAAAATAATTCAGGAGAAAATGAAAGTATTGTTTCATATTTGTTTTTAATAAAAGCATTATATGGAGTTTTTTGCTTTTGAAGCAAATATTCATAAAGTTCTAAGTCATTTGCATTTGTTTTTACACTCGAAGGATATGTATAGTTTACTTCATAAGTAATTCCGTTTTTAATTTGTTCTTTTATATACTCAACAAAATTAAAATATTCTTCTTTTGATATTTTGGGTTCAACAATTGTTCCAACTGGTCTTTTCGGAACAGAGGGAATGTATTTGGTATAATTTTTAAATACTTCAAAATACATCAAGGGTTTATCAGTTAGTTTTGTTAAATCATAACGTAAATAACCTAGCAAATAAAAATCTTTTGAGCGAAATTCTTCTAATTTATCAAAACCTTTTTTTAATTCATTTGGTTCAAAAATTTCAATTGTATCAATAGGATTTTCAAAATATTTATCGGAATAAATTTGCATAAAATTTTATCTTCTAACCAACTATTGCTTTATAAATCAATTCAGAGGCTTTGACAATAAACTCTTTGCCTTGATATGAATTGTGTGGTCGTTTTGCTAAAATAACAACTATATATTTCTTTCCGTTTGGAGCATAAACAATTCCGGCATCACCAAGCATAGTTCCTATATCACCAGTCTTATGGATAAATAAAGCTCCTTCTCCAAGACCGGCTTGAATTAGTCTGTTGTTTTTTACGTGACTCATATAGTCAATAATATATTCTCTGGAATTGATATTCAAAAATCCTGGGTTATCAAGATTATACAAGATTTTAGCCATATCAGAAGCTGTTGTCTTATTTGTACCTTTCAAATCCGGCAACCATGTTCTTACATAAGTTTTGGAAATTCCCCAATCACGTAAACCCATATTAACATCATCCATACCTCCAAGTTTTGACATAATCATGTTTGTAGAGGTATTGTCGGAATCTTGTATCATTATTTTAGCAAGGTAATCCATTGTATAATTTTTACCAGCTTGAGAATATTGAAGATTACCGGAGCCGGATGAACGATAAGGTTCAGTCATTTTCATTTCATCATAAATTGTAAATTGATTTGCTTCAATTGATTTAAACATTCTTACCAAAACAGGAAGTTTAATAATACTTGCTGCCGGATACATTTCATTAGCATTAATGTCAACATAGCGTCCTTGTTCATATTCCCAAACATAAATCGCCGGCTTAACAGCAGGATATTGTTTCATCAAATTGTTTAATTGCTGTTTCAATCCTGACATTTCAGAGGAGTGATACATTGTAGTAACTTCGCTATGTTTTTTTTCTATTGCTGGGGTTAAAAGTAATTGATTATTAAACAAATCATTATGAACATAATTAGATACAGGATTAGCCATACTATACAAATTAACAGAGGTTGAATAAGCAGGATTTTCTGTCTTCATTGAATTTTTGTATTCGGTTTTAACGTCTAAATTGGTTGGATAAAAAACTTGTTTAATTAATGAATTGTAAGAAGTCGGAAGAACAAATATTCCAAAAGCCAACAAACAAAAAACTGTAGTACAGAATCTGAAAAGTTCCAATATCGGATTTTTCTTTTTTATTTTAACTTTTCTCTGTACTTTCTTAGACTTGACAGAAACTCGCTTAACTGTGTGCGATGGCACAACATGTAATGGTCTGGTTTGTGTTTGCTGTCTGTAAGCGTACAATGAAAAGCCCTCCGTAATCCCTTACCTATCTATGGTAACATTATGAGTGCTTATGTTAAATCCATCAAATAGTTGAGTTCGGGAATGGTGCTATTCTTAAAAATTTACAGCAAACGGATCTTCATCAAACGGAATATTCCATGTTGATAAATTAATATCTTCTCTGTTTTTATCACAAGGAAAATCATCCGGAGTTGGCAATGTTAAAACTCTTGGCTCGAATGTATCATAGCGTTCTTTATTAACATAAGTTACTTCAATAACATCAGGAATAGTATGACCATTCATTTGCAAAACATATCCTGTGTTATTTCCGTGTAAATGAACCAACTTGTGAGTTTTATTTAATTTGCGCAAAGAATTTAATCTTTTCTCCATTTCAAGTTTATTACAAGCTCTGACTAAGTTATGGAATTCAAATACAATTTGGTCAAATTGATTCAAAGTTTTTGTTTGAACAGAATCTAAGAAATCCCATTCAGCCCCTTCTATATCCATTTTAAGTATCATGCCGGTTTTTCCATTGTGACCGTTTGCTTTAATAAAACCTTCCAGTGATTCTATTTTTACATCATCAGAAGAGTTTCCAGCAACACCTTGATTAAAGAAATTAAACCCCTCTCTTTCAAAAGGCAATGATTCAATTGTCGGATTGTAAAAATTAACCTCACAACCCTTTTCTAGTAAAGAATTTTCCAATTCAAGGTTATTACCCATACTAAACGAGTACACAATCTGTTTCTTTTTAAAACTTTTTGCCATTAAATAACTTCCGTCATAGTTATTTTCATTACCAACTCGTACCAACAAATAATCTTTTAATTTTTCAACTCTTAAAAGGTCTTTTAATTGTTTATAATAATCTAAATCCAAATTAAGTTGCGCATCTATAAGCACAAGTTTATTGTCTATATAAAAACCCCATTTATATGTTAAATTCATAATCTTCTCCTTCTCAAAATCTTATCATAATTTTTACAAAAACTCCACTTTGTACTTAATTCGAATTTCTAATGTTAAAACCGATTGGGCTATTAAAATAAATTTAAAAGGAGAAATTTTATGAAAAATTATTTAATATTTGTATTTATTTTAGCAACAACCTCTGTTTATGCATCTTGTTCTATTGATGGAGAAAGCACATCCTGCTCAATTGCAGAATTCCAAAGACAACAACCTATGGCTCAAACTTATACTCAAAAGTCTTCCATTAAAGAATTTTCTGATACTCCGGAAGCAAGATTAAAACCTACACAAAATGACAAACCAAGCCAAAATTTAAGAGATTTTGGTCCTCAACCTGCTGATTATAGTTATAATACGAGCTGTCAATTTGGAGTTTGCAATCAAAGCGGTGCACCTATGCTGTTTGAAAATCGTGGACAATAACAAGAAATATGGCGGGCAAATTCAAAGAACTTGCCCGCCATAAAATTACTCTTTTTCATAAAATATTAAAGCATATTTTTTCTAATTTTTTCTTTTGCTTTATCAATTTCCTTGATTCTTTTTTCAACAGCTCTTACTTGTTTTTTTAATGTTGCTCTTTCTGATTTAATCAATTTATATTGAGCATCAACATCAGCAAACTTAGTTTTGCAATTTAACAAATCGTTTCTGATATCAATTTGAGCATTTTCCAATTGAGAAATCGCATTTTGGATATTTCCGTTTCCAATTGCTTCAGCTTCGGCTACTGCTGCAGCTGATTGAGAAGAATAAGAAGTTGCATGTTTTCCATAAGCTGTATCATTAAAATTTAAAGGTGTAAATGCGTTACCATCAGCATAAGCTGCACCTGTAACAGTTAATGCTAATCCTAAAGCTATAATTATCTTTTTCATAATATTTCTCCTTGTCTTATTATTCTCCGTTACTATAATATCGTATTTTCTTTTCTGAAAAATCCTTTATTAAATGTATAAATTAACAAAAGTTTACAAAATCACCATAAAAAAGCAATTTCCCAAGTTTTATATACTTTATATATATAGGAGAGCACATGGCATTTTGTAATTTTAGTTTAAATTTCAATATTTTTAATAACTGCGGTTTAAACAATTTGTTTACACCATTTTCAGGCTTTTCTTTTTCTAGCTTCAATATGCCGATATTTAACTGTTTTAATTTTTCTGCATTCTCCAACTTTAATATGCCATCTCTTTTTAATTACCCTAGTTATAATATGGGTAATTTTATGCCATATCAATCATTCAATTCTTTTGAACAAGCTATTTTTAATTATCAACAACAGAATTGTACAACATTTACACCTTCTGCAAACTCTTCATTGGATTGTAGTAGTCTTTGGAATCAAACCTCTGTGTATACTATGCCAAGTTTTAATGTTGATAGTGTAAACTTTTCAACAACGAAATCTCCTAAAAAAAGCAATTTGGCTTCAGGAATTCCATCAAACTATAATGCAACATTAGGAAAGAGAATATCTCAAGTTGCTCTAAAAAATTCAGCAGGGAAATTTACTAAAAAATGTGCTAAATATGTAAAAAATGCTTTAAAAGAAGCAGGAGCTGCAGAATATGAATTCGGACATGCTTACCAAATGATAGAAATTTTAAATAAAAATAAGAACTTTAAACAAATCTCTCCAAATAGTGTTAACGTTAATGATTTACCGGCAGGTTGCGTTTTAGTTTATACAAAAGGCGCTCAGGGCTATAGTCCAAAATACGGTCATACTGAAATTACAACAGGTGATGGCAGAGGTGTCTCTGATGGCATAACAAACAATCTCAGAAAACCATCTGCAATTTTTGTTCCTGTTACAGCTTAAAGCATCAACTGTGTACCTAAAACAATTCTATGAGAATCGTCTTTTGCATCATTTTGGCAGAAAACATAATTTAACATAAGCTTTACAGCTTGACCAATTACAAAATAGTTCACTCCTGCTGAATATTCCTTTTGTGTCGAATTAGCAACATTTGAATCAGGTTTATAATAATCATATCGACCAACCAGTTGCAATTTAGGAGTTATTCTATAACCTAATGTTGTATAAAAACCCTCGGCTTGATTAGAAGAAATGCCTCTTGCGCCATTATAGCCATCTGCTTTTGCCCATTCAAAATTTGCATATAACTTTTTATACTCATAACTGGCATAAGCACCGAGGACAGTGTAATCTATATCGTTTTTACCTGATGTTAAACCACTCCCCAATTTTAAACTGCCATATTTCCCACGAGTTTTGCCTAATGGTTTTAAAGTAACCCAACCCGCAAATTCCGCCCCAGGGAAAAATTGTCTAAAATAAGTATCTGAGCTATACCCACCTAAATCATACTCAACTAAGTCATAATTTCCTTTTACACGCACACCTAACTTTCTTATATTACCAAAATTTCTAGATATTTGAGAACGTGCAACAAACGGAATTACAGAAATTGATTTTGTTCCTTCATGTCCTGTTGGAACACGAGTATTCCCAACAATAATTTTATGATGAGAAATAGAAGTATTCGCCACATAAACATTACTCGGCAAATATTGAAAGAAATTGTAATTATGTTGAGGCCTAAATCTAAAACGAGCCTCATAGAAATTATTTCCCTTTAATTTACCATTAACACCAGCATCAACTGTTGAAAATTCATAACTTAAATCTTCATCATCAGGATAAAAATCCATTGAAAGACCTGCTCTATAATGTCCGAAAAGATGCACTGACTCAACCAATGAATTATCAAAATTCTTAGTCAACACACCTTCTAATAGATAATTTGATTTTGATATATCAGAAACCTCTTTTGAATTAATTTCTTTGATTTTTTCCCTAAGAGTCTTTCCGCCCAAATCAAAACTCCACTCGTCATTCGTAACAACATATTCTTGCGTACTCATTTCAGAAGATTCACCTTCAATATCAAGAAAAATTTCTTCGATTGCAAAAGATGGCTTTTGTGGAATAAAAAATGCTAATAATAAAATTAAGATAGTAAAAAATCTCATTACAAGATTGTATCACACATATTCTCATCCAAAAATATGATTTTCAAGAATACAACTACGCCAAATGATGGATTTTTATTAATTTGTTAATTAAATATTGTACAACCTACTATATAATGTTAATAGAGAAATATTGACTTTTAGTACAATTCCATTAAAACATATATAAAGAAATGAATAGGAGGCTACACCTATGGGTATGGCAGCATCTCAAGCGAGATATTTAGCGCTTGTTGCAAGAAAATCAAATTGTGAATACGAAGGACAACAAATTAACCAAGCAAGAACCGCTTTGTCTAATCAAAGTGCGAATTTGTTTAATCAAATGCTGGGGTTGTCAGTTCCTGTACCACCTAGCACCTCTGATTTTACAAAAACACAATACTCCTATTCTGATGGGATTAACTCTTCTACAATTTCAAGCTGGCAGCAATTATCAGAAACCGATCCTGATTATAACTATGTCGTAACACACTATTACTATACGGATAGATACACAGGTTCAATGAAAAAACTTAGCGATCCACAAGTCCAATTCTCTCAAGGCGGAACGGCTACTGATGGAAAAGCTATTAAGGCAGCTTTGGATAAAATGACCGAAAAACAAGCTGCTTATGAAACTGCAAAAGCAGCAAGAATTGCAAAAGAAGATGAAGCCGCAAGATTATCAAGCTATGCAAATAATACTAAGTATACCGGCATAAACAGTAGTGTTTACGATTCTTCAACAGATTCTTACACTATTGGATTTATGGATAATACCAAGGGCTCTCAAACATTTACAGGCTATGATAAATTAGATGAGACAACAAAAGGATTAGTACAAGATGCTCTTGAAACCTTAATTGCAGAAGGTGCATTAACCGGTCCGATAGAAGATTTTGACCTTAAGGATGTTTATTTTAATACAGCATCTAATGATATTGCTTTTGATGACGATTTAAAACAACTGTATGGTGGCGCAACAGGTGGAACCAAAACAACTCTACCTTGTTATAATATTACAGAAATTGGAAATACAGCAAACAATTATGATGATGAAATTGATGCTTTAAAAGCTACCGAAGATTCAGCATTAGATGATTATAACACTGCTGTTAATGAATATAAACAATTAAATATTCCTACTTACATTGGTAACTGTGAATTAACACCACTGGCGACTTTATCAGCCGATCAACTTGCTGAAATTAATCAAATCATTAAAGATATGAATGAACAAGATATAGAAACAAGTATTGCTGATTGTTTTGACGGTAACGGAAATTATACCGGCGGAATTTATCAATTTAAATTAAATGGTGTTACTTATTATACAACATACGATGATTTGGAAAATTCTTATGCAAGTGGTACCGGTAATAACCATATTGATGGACAAATAAAACTGTCATATTACAATGCAACTTATGTTTCAACAAAAGTTGAAGAAACTGAAAAAGCATTGTTAGAAACTGATGGAAATGGTCGATTTACAAGTGTAAGATTTGAAAATGATACAGTAACATATACTCTTAATATGGAAACTGATACTGATGATGCGGCTTATCAAGATGCCATGAATCAATACTACTATGATAATGCGGTTTATGACAAAATGGTTCAGGACATTAACGCACAAACATCAATTATTCAACAAGAAGATCAACAACTGGAATTAAGACTAAAACAGCTTGATACAGAACAAAGCGCACTTTCAACTGAAATGGAAGCCGTTAAGAAAGTTGTCGACGATAACGTTGAATCTTCATTCAAAACATTTAACGGATAGGGTAAATAGGGGTAAATATATGACCAACCCGCTTGAACCCACTGGTAGTCTGCTCCAAAGGAGCACCAGAAATAACAAAATAAGTTAGTAATATTGCGGAATGTGCTCCGCCCAAATATTAAATTGAAGCAATAAATTTAAAAGAAAGGAAAGAATAACACAATAAGCTAATAGTTAATAAGAACTTAAAACAACTTATTTACAATCACTTATTTACTTATTCACTTCAAAAAAATGGCATACAAAAACGATGGATACTTAGTAATAGCAAACAGATACGGCTCCGCATCAGGGGATGCAAAATCAATGCTTTATGAAACTTATGATAGATTAAGAGATTTAACTGTTGCAGGTTCAGGCTCTTCCGGTACAGGATTTGAAGCAGCCGGTGGCTTTCTGTATCAGTTAGCAAGTTTATTTGCTCCGTCAGCTTTTATGACAACTTTAGGCGGAACAACCGCTATGAACATCCCCGGAACTTCATATTGGTCACAATATACAGGTGGAAATGGCGGTCTAACAGGTACTTATTCCTCTTTTGGAGTTAACAGTCTTGGAAATTATTCAGGATTCCCTAGTGGCTATGCTTCCAGTTTAAGTGGATATACAACCGGCGGAGCTTCCTCTATTGGAGATTTATTGTATGGCTATGGTTCATCCAGTGGTTCTCCTACAGGTTACGCTTCTGGAATTGGAAGTATTGCTGACATAGCAAGTACAGCAGCTTATGGAGTCGGAACAGCGAATGGCTATGGAATTGGAGCTTCTAATATATTGATGCCATTAGCCGGAATCGTATCCGGTTGGGGCGGCATTATGACAGCAGCTGCACCTTATTTGGGTTCATTTGGATTACCGGCTGTTGTAATGGGTAATTTGATGCAAGGAACTTCTTCTGCAGCATTATCAGCTTATCAATCTGTATCACAAAACGTTTTATCAAACGCTGATACAATACTATCTCAAAAAGTTGCGAATATCGAAACTGTTTGTAAAATGCTTGATACACAAAGCGATGTTGTAAGAAAAATGCTCAAAGACGACATGGAAAGCAAGAGCAAGGATATTGACAACTTGTAGTATGTTGCGAAATAACTAAGGAATAATTATGCGTGGACGTACATTTTTCAGAATAATGTTAGATAATTTATTTTTAAATAACGCTTTTTGTAAAGCAATTTTTGCTTTGGTAAATTTTTGTAACGAACAAAGTTATTATGGGCGAAAAGAATTAAAGTTTTTGAAAAAAATGCCGTTAAATAAAATAAAAGAAGAAAATAGTGTATACAAAAATCGATTTATTTTTAATACTGACCAAATATCCGGAGCAAATTATAAGTAAGATGTTAACAAATGTAACAAAATATCAAAGAATTAGGCAATTTAATCGTTTCACATGTTTTATTATATATGTAGACTCAGATTGTATGGAGGAAAATATCCATGCGTGAAGAACTACAGAACAATATGAAACGGTTTGTGAATTTTATGAATTTTGCCCGTTCTTTCTTCAAACGGAAGAATCCATTGAAAGCACTCGCCGTAAGTTTACTCTCAAGCCTTAAGGAAATGCTTACAATCAGACAAAAGCTGAAAATGGCAAAGTACCGTGTAAACTACCATAAACATCAACTTTACAAAATGGAAAGTTTGATTGCAGAAAGTAACGAACACACATTCCTGAAAGGTAAGAATTTAAACGAAACAAGATAAAACCGGAAGGACAAGTGTTATGGGATTAATTACATCAACTTTTAGAATGATGTACCTGACAGCGTACAAGTTGACTCTTGAATCAAAAGTTCAATGGATTGCTACTGCAAAGATGGAACTTGTTGCTTCATCTGATGAAATTCTCGCATTAGGTAACGATTTGGATCCTGAAAACCCAGCCGTGAAGCAGCTGGAAGCTCGAAGGGATAAATTGAATATTTTAGAAAAACGTCTTGATTTACAAATGCAAGAATATCAAAGCAGATTAAAAATGGTTGATGCAGAACTTCAATCATGCCAAGGGGCTGTTGATAAAGCTATTGATCGCTCATTCTCGTATCAGCTATAGGTGAAAAATGAAACTTGATTCTGTAAAACTCCAAAAGATTGAGCAAAAGAAATTCGATAACATAAATAAGATAAACAACAATCAAACGGCTGAACCAACTGATAATTTAGCAATAGAGAACCAAAGGGTTTATGCCTCTCACTTAGGCTTTCGAGGAGGAAAGCAACTTGCAACCGCAATAAGTGATTATAAACAAGCAATTGCGCATAATCATATTCCTGCAGTAGAAGCATTTATTAAACTTGATGCTCCTGCTGAAACTATGGAATCACTAATGCGCCATATACTTAGTGATGAGAGTACAAGCTATGAATTCATTGACAGTATTGCAACACAGCCAAGAAGAATCAAATATTTTGCAGAAGATATCCGCAAAAAATTACCTCAAAATACCGATATGTTCAATTATTTTTGCCCAAACAATCCCTATAGCTCTGCATACAATAACTATATAACTACCAGAATACAAAATGCATCTTCTGTTTCAGAATTATTAAAAATAAGACCGGATTGGAATGAAAGAATTTTATTAGACAAGCACAATGAATTGTACCATAACAACCAATTCGAATTAGGAATTGTTCCTGATTGTATTGGAAAAGATAATTATTGCGCCATAATAGATTATTTGCGGAATTTTGTTGATGTTGGTTTTAAAACAAAGAAAAATATTTCTGATTTAAACATTAATGGACAAGTTTACAAGTTTGAAAATTTTGTAGATGGGAAATCTGACAAGAATGTTTTTAAAATAACAGCTCCTAACGGAGAATCATTTATTTTAAAAATGGCAAATCCAGAAGCTCGTGGATTGAACAAACCTTTTGCAATTGGAACATTAGCAATGATTGATACTTATCTGGCAAGAAACAACTGTAGAAATTCTGCTCCAATAAGATATTATCATCACGATTCAAATACAGCTCTTTATGATTTCATAGAACACAATTCAGCCGATTCAAAGCTTAGTCAACTTCACGAATTTGTTGCAAACATGCCAGATTTTGCTGATTTAGGGTTGAGACATAATGATACCGTCGGAGCCAATAATTATTTCAAACTGGAAAAGAATCAAAAAGCGATGCAACACACCTATGATTTTCAGTATGGTGTGGATCATAACGAGCTTATTTCAGTAGATAACGATCATGTAACCTTCAATCAACAATTATCACCTATAGATTATCATTATAACAAACCTCTACCATGCGAAATGCAAATGTTTTTCTAAGCTGTAATTATCACATCCACAGGAACATCAAATTTTTCAGGATAAATGGAATCTAAAACAAATTTTTCTGCAATACAAACCATTGTACAAGTGTTTTCGTTTGCAAGATATCGGTCATAAAATCCTCCGCCATAGCCAAGACGATAATTTCGTCTATCAACAGCCAATGCCGGAACGATTACTAAATCAATCGGATTCCTAGTTGGTTCTGTAAGAGGTTCTTTTGTCTTAAAACAAGATTCACAAAGCTCTTCTCCCTCTGAATAAGGGCAACACACAAGACTATTCCCACATATTTTTGGAAGATAAAATTTTTTTGTTTTATCTTTAAGAAGTTCCAGCAAATTGATTTCGTATTTTAACGGATAAAAAATCATTATATTTTGAGCTTGTTTGTATTCTGTTGTTGATTGCAATTTTTTTACAAACTCATGACTCAACAGTTCTATGTTGAGGTTTTTACGTTCTTCTTTTGCCCAAATTCTGAGTTGCTGTTTATTTATAATTTGAACCTGCTTTCTAAAGTTAGGATTGAGTTTATTACAATTCCCTACGACCTTCTATCGCTCGTGCAAGAGTTACTTCATCTGCGTATTCCAAATCCGCTCCAACAGGCAAGCCAAATGCAATTCTTGAAATTTTTATACTAAAGGGTTTAATTAACTTTGTCAAATAAAGACTTGTAGCTTCTCCTTCTACAGAAGGAGATAGTGCAAGTATAACTTCTTGAACTTTGTCATCTGTTAAACGAGTAAGCAATTCTTTTATTCTAATATCCTCTGCCCCGATTCCATCCATTGGAGAAATTAAACCCTGCAAAACATGATACAACCCTTTGTACTCATTTGTTTTTTCAATTGCTATCAAATCTTTAGTCTCTGCTACAACACAAATAACAGAACGGTTACGATTTGTTGACTCACATATTTCACAAGGGCTTGAAGTTGAAATATTAAAACAGATTTCACAAGTCTTAGCACTACGTTTTGCGTTCAAAATTGCATTTGCGAACTTTTCGACCTCTGAATAAGGCATTTTAAGCACCTGAAAAGCCATCCGCTGTGCCGATTTTGGACCAACAGACGGAAATTTTTGGAATTGTTCTATTAATGATGCAATACTCTTTGGATAAATCATTTTTCAATATCTTTTGTTACTCTTGCGGTGGGTACGCTTAATATTTACCCCCGCTTTACCCACCCTACAACTTGCTTTTCATGGCGACGGGACACTAGCGCTTACCTTCCAAGCTTTTTGTGCCATTGCGAGAAAATCGTTTTTCACTTTACTTCCAAGCTTGGAGTTTTAGCTACAGGCTAAATGTATTTGCCCCCGTGGCAATCCATTCCTTTTACTCTATCTTGCCTTACCTTGCGGTTGGTACGCTGATGCTTTACCCACCCTACAGTTTTTGTTATTTTTACGGTGGGTGCGCTTAATATTTACCCCCGCTTTACCCACTTAGCAAAGCCGACCTACTTTTTATAATGTCAGCCCAGGAATATTAACTCCACCTGTTACAGATTTCATTTTAGCTTCCATTTCAGATTTTGATTTTTCTGTAGCAGTCTTCATTGCAGAAGAAATCAAATCTTCCAACATTTCAATGTCATCAGATGAAACAGAAGACGGATTTTCTGGATTAATAGCTTCAGCTGATAATTTAATAGACTTAAATTGCCCCTTACCATCACAAATTACGCTTACTGAACCATTACCGGCAGAACCTTCTATACTCATATTTGTTAATTCATTTTGCGCATCAACAAGCTTCTTTTGAATGTTTTGAGCTTGTTTCATCATATTCATCATGT
>CAZHEI010000019.1:0-25461 GCA_964531425.1 uncultured Vampirovibrio sp.
GAAGTAGCTAAAAAACGTGGTTTAACAATGGCTGAATTATTAAACTAGGGGTAAAGGGTAAACATATTACCTTGTAGTCCTATTGTTTAAGAATAAAGAATTAGATTAAATAAAAAAAGAACTGATGCCAAGAAGTATTTTGCAAGTAGTTATGAAACAAACAAGTAGAAATGACCAAACAAAATATGGTGAAGTTCCTAAACAGTCTAAGAAGTAAAGTAAAAAGGATAAAAAAATGGCAAAACAAATTAAAATAAAATTAGTAAAAAGCTTAATCGGTGCTTCTGAATCACAAAGAAAAGTTGCACAATCTTTAGGCTTAAGAAAACTTAACCAAGTTGTTGAACACAATGACAGTGCAACAATTTTGGGTATGGCTAACAAGATTTCTCACTTGGTTGAGATTTCTGAATAACCGTGATCAAGGATAACAGTGATCAAGTGACCAAGTGGTCAAACAGATTGCTGGAAGGTATCACAGGACGATTAATATTTATAGACCTGATCACTTGATCACCTGATCACTTGGTCACAGTCAAGGAAAGGATATAAAAAATGACAATAACATTAGAAGATTTAAGACCTGCAGAAGGTTCAACAGGAAAATCAAAAAGAGTAGGACGTGGTCGTTCATCTGGACATGGTAAAACATCTTGCCGTGGTCATAACGGTGAAGGACAACGTTCAGGAAGAACTGCAAAAAGAGGTTTTGAAGGTGGTCAAATGCCAGCTTACAGAAGACTTCCTAAATTGAAAGGTTTCCAAATTATTAACGCTAGAAATTATGCAGAAATCAATGTTTGCAGATTAGCAGAACTTGAAATTACTGAAATTTCTTTAGCATCATTAAAAGAAATCAGAAAAGCTCATCCTTCTTGTGATGGTTTGAGAATTTTAGGTAATGGTGAAATTAGTAAAGCTATTACTGTTAAAGCTGATTATGTTTCTCCATCAGCAAAAGCTAAAATTGAAGCAGCAGGCGGAAAGGTTGAATTAGTATAATGGCTGGAGTAAATTCAGGTGGAATGAGAATACCGACTACAGCAGACTTATTGTCTATGTGGAATGCGTCAGGCTTAAAAGAGAAATTAATTTTCACTTTTGGTATGCTTGTGTTGTTCCGCTTGGGTATCCATTTGCCGTTGTTTGGTGTTAATAATGAATTTTTTTCTAATTTAGCTAGTCAAAACAATATCTTAGGTTTCTTGGATTTGTTTTCTGGTGGTGCATTAGGTAAAGTTTCAATATTTGCATTGGGTATTGGACCATACATTACATCATCAATTATTATGCAATTGATGGCAGTAATAGTTCCTTCACTCGAAAAATTACAAAAAGAAGACGGCGAAGCCGGCAGAAGAAAACTTTCTCAGTACACTCGTGTGTTTGCAATAATTCTTGCGGCATTTCAGGCTTGTATTTTTATGGGTTTTATGGCTCATACTAATGCAATTACTGCTGGTGTAAACCACACGATGTTCTATCTTTCTTCTGTTCTAACACTTTCAGCAGGTTCAGCGCTTGTTATGTGGATGTCAGAATTGATTACAGAAAAAGGTATCGGTAATGGCGGTTCTTTAATCATCTTTGTCGGTATTTTATCAGGCATTCCATTGTATGCATCAAGAACTTGGCAAATGGTTGCAAATGACTCTGCTTTGATGTGGGGATTAGTTTTGTTACTAACTATTTTCTTTGTAACGATGATTTTTATTGTTGTAATGCAAGAAGCAATTAGAAAAGTAATAATTGTTAACCCTAAAAGACAGGTTGGTAATAAAGTTTATGGTGGAGTAAATACTTTTATACCGTTTAAACTTAACCCAGGAGGGGTTATGCCAATAATTTTTGCAGTTGCAATATTATTGTTCCCTTCTACAATTTTGAGTCTTGTTGGACAAGCAAATTTGCCAGCAGGATGGGTTCAAGATGTAGTAATGATGCTAAACAAAGTATTTAATCCTAGCGGTTTAACATACTATGTAATATATTTCTTGATGATTGTCGCATTAACTTTCTTTTATGCATCAATTATGCCAAATATGCAACCAAAAGAAATTGCGGATAATCTTAAGAAGTACGGTTCTTCAATTCCAGGTGTAAAACCGGGAAGGCCGACAGCAGAAGCTTTGGATAAAATCTTAACCAAAACTACATTTATAGGAGCTTTGGGTTTGGGTATTATTGCATTGGTTCCTGCATTTGCAAGCTACATAACAAGAATCACTACATTGCAAGGGATTGGAGCAACTTCTCTAATTATCATGGTTGGGGTTGCGCTGGATTTGATTAATCAAGTTAAAACCCACTTGCTTGCAAGAAATTACGAATCATTCTTGAAAGAATAAGCGAAATAAAAAATGATAAAAAGCGTTATCAATTACGATAACGCTTTTTTTACGTAACAAAATATTTATTTTGTTTTTAATAAAATAAAGCCGGAACAGCTGTTCCGGCATATATATTGTGGTAAAGGGGTAAATTGCATACTAATAGAAATTCTATGAGCTTGGCACTTACGTTTACCGCATAACATTCTTTGGAGTGAATGTATATTTTTGAGTCGAATATGGAATTTTATCCGATGTGCTCCGACACTTATTATATTAAATTGAGGGCGATGCTTGGAGTTTGGTTAGCAGTAGACAACAATGTTGAAGCTGCTTGTTGAAGAATTTGAGCTTGAATATAGCTTGAAGATTCTTCTGCGATATCAGCATCTCTCAATGTTGATAATGATGATGTGATATTTTCAGATTGAACACCAATTGATTCAATAGCGGATTCAATTCTGTTTTGAGCAGCACCTAATGTAGTTACACGAGATGAAATTTCATTGATTACTTTATCAATTACTTCTAACATATCGCTTTGACCATTTACGATATGACCGTTTTCATCAAGACCTGCACACTTACGGGCGATTGTTGCAATTTCGCCATCACCTTCACCACCGTAGTTTGTAAACATACTCTTAACGTCAGCTTCTTTGAATAAATCATCTTTTAATTCAATTCTGCTGTCATCATTACCATATAAACCAACTTGTAAAGAAATGGTATTCATTGAACCATCCATCATTTTAAGTCCGTTGAATTCACAGTTTGCGGCAATACGGTCGATTTCTTCAAGTCTTGCAGTAATTTCTGATTGAATAGCCTTTAATGATTGTGAACCATAAGTTCCGTTTGCAGCTTGTTCTGTCAAATCTCTAACACGTTGACAGTGGTCTGTTAATAGAGAATAAGTGTCTTCTAGTGTTGTTAACATGTCAGCACCGGTAGCTGCGTTATCTGCTGCAACATCTAATGAACCCAATTGAGTTTCCCAGTTACGAGCGATAGAATAACCTGCTGCGTTGTCTGAAGCATGGTTAATTTTGTAACCTGTTGTCATTCTTTCAATCGCTGTGTTCAACGATTTTGTGGCGGCAGTTAGGTTTCTTTGTGCAACCAACGATGAAATGTTTGTGTTAATAGTAAGTGCCATTTTTTTACTCCTTTCTGGCTCTTGCATCTCTAAGACGCATCCTTGCTTGTCCTATGTATTCTTAATTCCACGAGCACAAAATCAATAACGAAATATGAATAATATTTTTACAATTCTTTACATAGGCAGTCTAAAAACCTTGTTAATGCTATACTTTTACATGTAGTAGGAGTTAGAAATGAGCTTAATAAAAATTAACAATTCACGTTGTAAATCTTGTTATTTGTGCGTAAATACTTGTCCAAAGGGGCTAATAAAAAAATCTAATCAAACAAATCGATTAGGTGATTACCTAGTGGAATTTGATGACAAGAATAATGAATGTGTTGGTTGTGCTATGTGTGCAAAAAGATGTCCGGACATGGCAATAGAAGTATTTAAATAATTGATTTTTAGTTGGAGATATAATGACAATTAATGAAAAAGTTTTAATAAAAGGGAATTATGCAATTGCGCAAGCTGCTGTAAATGCGGGCTGTCAGTGTTATTTTGGTTATCCGATAACACCACAAACAGAAATTGGCGAGTATTTGAGTGCAAAAATGCCAGAACTGGGTCGGGCTTATGTTTGTGCGGAGAGTGAACTTGCTGCAATTAATATGGTTATTGGGGCTGTATCTACCGGTGTAAGGGCAATGACTTCGTCCTCTTCTTGTGCGGTAGCGTTGATGCAGGAAGCTCTTTCTTATGCTTGTGGAGATGAACTTCCGGTTGTATTGGTTAATGTTATGAGAGCCGGTCCTGGACTTGGGTATATTTATCCGGCGCAAGGAGATTATAATCAATCTGTTTATGGAGGGGGAAATGGCGATTATAAGATTATCGTGTTAGCTCCTTCAACTGTTCAGGAATGTATTGATTATACTTATAGAGCGTTTTATCTGGCGCAAAAATATAGAAATCCTGTTATTCTTTTAGCAGACGGACTTTTAGGTCAAATGATGGAGCCTGCTTGTTTTGGCAAAAACCCTTATCCTGAAGTTGATGTTTCTTCTTGGGCTTTAACAGGAGCAAAAGGTCGTGATGGCAAGGCTATTTATTCTGTTGGGCCTGATGAAAAGAAACAAATTCAAAGAATATATGATATTTTTGAAAAATTTGAAGTTATTAAGAAGAATGAAACTTCTTATGAAGAATTTAATATAGAGGATGCGGATATTGTCTTGACTGCATTTGGCTCAATGACAAGAAATATTAAAGCTGCAATGAATGTTCTTCGTCAAAAAGGATTAAAGGTTGGTTGTTTTAGACCAATTACGTTATCTCCGTTCCCGCATGACAGAATTTCTGAATTGGCAGGGCAAGGTAAAGACTTTGCTGTAGTAGAAATGAACATGGGGCAAATGTTTAAGGATGTTAAATTTGCGGTTAACGGACAATCAAATGTCAGCTTGATTAACAGACCATGCGGAGAATGGTTGAGCGTTGAAGAAATTGTAGACACTGTAATGAAAGATGTCATTTCAAAGGAAGGGGAGAAGAATAATGTTGCAAGAGTCTAATTTAAAACAGGTATTTGGAATTCCCAAATGTATGAAACCAGATTTTCGTTACACATTCTGCCCTGGGTGTGATCATGGGGTTGCAATTCGTTTAGTTGCAGAGTTAATTGACGAATTTGATTTGAGAGAAAAAACAATTTCATCTACTTCGGTTGGGTGTTCGGTTTTTTTGTATAATTTTTTAAACATTGATTGCGTAGAAGCGCCACATGGAAGAGCATTGGCTTCTGCTACTGGAGTAAAAAGAGCACAACCTGATAAATTTGTATTAACATATTCAGGCGATGGGGATTTTGCTTCAATAGGCTTGGCTGAATCTATGCATACAGCTTTACGAGGAGAAAAAATTACAAGTATTTGCATTAATAATACAACTTATGGAATGACAGGCGGACAACTTGGACCAACAACGTTGATGGGGCAGAAGACTGCAACTTCTCCGAATGGCAGAAATAGAGATTATTATGGATATCCAATAAAAATTGCAGAGCAGATTGCTCTTTGTGATGGCACTGCATTTTCTGCAAGAGTGGCTTTAGATAGTATTCCACATATTAATCAAGCTAAAAAAGCTTTGCAAAAAGCATTTGAAGTTCAATTGCAAGGTTTGGGTTTTGGCTTTGTAGAAGTTCTGTCATCTTGTCCTACAAACTGGAAAATGACTCCGGAACAAGCTCATGAAAGAGTAAGGGAAGAAATGATACCGGTATTTCCATTGGGAGTATTTAAGGATGTGACTATACAATAGGAGGGTAGCTCACTCCAAGAAGAGGAAAGAATGAATTAAGTGCGTACCAGCGCAGAGTCTGTTTAAGAGGCGCACGGACAGATGATAATATGAACTGGTAGAATTACGAAATGTGCGCCGACCAAAGGATAATAACGAAAAATGCGAGCCAGCGCGATATCTGTTCAAGAGGCGCACGGACAGATGATAATATGAACTGGTAGAATTACGAAATGTGCGCCGACCAAAGGATAATAACGAAAAATGCGAGCCAGCGCGATATCTGTTCAAGAGGCGCACGGACAGATGATAATATGAACTGGTAGAATTACGAAATGTGCGCCGACCAAAGGATAAAAAATGGAAAAGAATTTTATAATAGCAGGTTTTGGAGGGCAAGGAGTACTTTTAGCAGGTACTATTTTGGCAAACTCATTTATGTTAGCCGGTAAAAATGTAACTTGGTATCCGTGTTATGGCGCAGAAATGCGTGGAGGAACTGTAAATTGTGAAATTGTTGTTTCTGATAGTGAAGTGAGTTCTGTACATAAAAAAGATACTGATTATGCATTGGTTTTGAATCAACAATCCTTTGATAAATTCGTACAAAGAGTTAAAACAGGTGGTACTATTGTTGCAAATTCTACTCTTGTTGCGGATACTCGTCCAAGAAATGATATAAATTACGTATTTGCTCCAATGACGGAATTGGCAAATAATTTAGGTACAAGTAAAGTTACAAACATGGTATCATTGGGAGTTTTATCTTCTATAGTTGATGTTGTGGATAAAGAATATCTTGCGCTAGGATTTGAAAAAGTTATGGGCGAGAAGAAAAAAGATTTGATTCCATTGAATAAAAAAGCATTGGAATCAGGATTTGGTGTGTTGTTAAATGTCTAGGACTTTGCGGGGGTAAATGTAAGTTGGGCATACTTGCCCAACAACTCTTTTTAAAATGGATAATTGAAAGTTGAAAATGGAAAATTGTTACAAGTCATTTCGAAAAAGTGAATAAATGAATAGGTAAATAAGATGTTACATTTTAATAAACCTGTCATCCTGAAAGCGTAGAAAATAAGGATGCAAGTCCGTAATTTTCAAGCTGTTCAGGAGCTGACCAAAGTATAAGTATCATGCCAAGTTGGTAAGATCCTGAAATACGCCTTATTTATTATCTCAACCTCAAATTCAGTGTCTATTTTTTCCGGCTATTCAGGATGACAATATAATTTATGTTAAATCATTCAGGACAATAATGTGTCCCTAGAGGGCTGGGAAGAATTTGCGAAAAACTCCTAATGTAAACTTTGTAACATTTAAATGCTAAGTTCTTCACAATAAGTTATTGACGTTGTATGATAGTGGCATGATTAATCTAGAGGATTTATACTGTGAAGTGCCACCAACAAAGCTTCGCAATATTGATGAAAAGTTTTGTAAGGCAGCAACTTCTCCATTCTGGCTAAAGGTCGCAGATTTGTTTTATTATGGAATGCTTGAGGATAGATTTTATGCATTCCGTTTTAAAGGTGCTGAAAAATTTTTCAATAAAGACCCAAACATGCCTGTAATTATGTTTGCACCTCACTCAAATTGGTGGGATGGTATTGTTGCTTATCATGTTGTTCATAGAATTTGTAAAAAAGAAATTCGTTTAATGGTAGAAGAACTTAATAGATTTCCATTATTGAAACGTTCAGGTGCATTTAGTGTGAATAAAAAGTCTCCGCAAGCTTCAATGGAAGCGTTAAAGTATTCAATTGAACAAGTTGGCGATTTAAATAATGTTCTTTATATATTTCCACAAGGTATAATTATGCCACCTAATGCAAGACCAATTGAGTTCAAAACGGGCTTAGCATATATTGCAGAAAAAGCTGCTAACAAATATGGAAAAGTAGGTTTAATGCCGGTTGCAGTAAACTATTTCTTCCTTCGTGATAACCGTCCGGAAGTTTTGGTTGAGTATGGTGATATTATTGAGCTTGAAGCCGGAAAAATTGATAGAAAATCTTACTCTGAATATCTTGCAAAAACACTTGAAACTTTGTGTGATAAACAAATGTATGATATTAGTCAAGCTCATTTCGCAGGCTATGATACTTTGTTCCAACAAAAATTAAAATGGTACAGAAGAATTGAACAAAGACTCAAAAAAATTGAACGTTGTAATTCCGGAGTATAGGCACATGCAGGAAAGGTTTGAATTATAGTTATTTATGGTAACAAAAGCAATTACTGCAGCTACGATTGGGATTAATGCATATAAAATTGAGGTAGAAGTTGATGTAATCAATTCTTTGCCTAATATTAGCATAGTAGGTTTACCTGATAATTCTGTTAATGAAGCTCGAGAAAGGGTTCATTCTGCAATAAAAAATTCTGGGTTTACTTTTCCAACAGGAAGAGTAATTGTAAATCTTGCGCCTGCTGATATTAGAAAAGAGGGAACAAATTTTGATTTGCCAATTGCGATTGGAATTCTAAAAGAGCAAGGTATAAATATTCCTGATGATTTAACAATGGCATTTCTGGGAGAACTCTCTCTTGATGGCTCATTGAGAAGTGTGAATGGTATTTTACCGCTCGTGCTGGGATTAAAAGAACAGGGGCTAAAAACGGTTTTTGTACCGGAAGAGAATGCAAAAGAAGCTGCTTTGGTTCAGGAGATTAATATTTTTGGAGCAAAGCATTTAACTGATGTTGTTGCTCATTTTGAAGGAACTCCTTTAAAACAAACGGTTGTAGATATTAATAAATATCTTGAAGACAATGCTTTTACGGATTATTCATTTGATTTTAAAGATGTAAAAGGTCAACAAAAGGCAAAAAAAGCTTTAGAAATTGCAGCAGCAGGAGCTCATAATATTTTAATGTCTGGTTCTCCGGGGTCAGGTAAAACAATGATGGCAAAATGTATGGCATCAATTCTCCCTCCGCTTGAATTGCAAGAAGCTCTTGAACTTACCAAAATTTACAGTATTAGCGGACTTTTGACTTCAGATAACCCGTTAATGACAAAACGTCCAT
Source organism: uncultured Vampirovibrio sp. (assembly GCA_964531425.1). Lineage (GTDB taxonomy): Bacteria > Cyanobacteriota > Vampirovibrionia > Gastranaerophilales > Gastranaerophilaceae > CAG-196. Next base: position 8,752 of record CAZHEI010000019.1, read on the forward strand.
ATCGAGCAGTTCATCACACTGCATCACAAAACGGGATTATTGGAGGTGGTTCGACTCCAAAACCTGGGGAGATTACATTGGCACATCGAGGAGTGTTGTTTCTAGATGAAATGGTTGAATTTCCAAGAAATGTTTTGGAAGTTTTAAGACAACCGCTTGAGGATGGAGAAGTTGTGATTTCTCGTTCAAAACATTCTATAAAATATCCTTGTAATTTTATTTTGTTGGGAGCAATGAATCCTTGTCCTTGTGGATATTTGGGAGATAAAGAAAAGCAATGTACTTGCACTGACTACCAAATCCAACGTTATAGGAGTAAACTATCTGGACCTTTATTGGATAGGATTGATTTAGTTATAAATGTTCCGAGATTAACGACTGATGAATTGATAAGTACTTCCACCGAGTCTGAACAATCAGTCAAGATAAGAGAGCGTGTTATTAAAGCCAGAAAAATTCAGGCAAAAAGATATGAAAAAGAGGGAATTCTAACTAATTCAGAATTAACAGCAGAAATGATAAAAAAATATTGCAAATTAGATTCTGCTTCTGAATCAATTATGAAAATGGCGGCTCAAAAATATCAACTTTCAGGTAGACGTTATAATAGGGTTTTAAAAATCGCCAGAACAATCGCTGATCTTGCAGGAGCTGAGAATATAGCATCAGTTCATTTAACTCAAGCATTGCAGTATCGTAGTGAAATATAAGGATTAAACTCCGGCATCAGGAAGAGATGAAGAAATCTCTGCGACGATTCTGGAAATATCCGGACCGCCAAATACTGCTTCTAATATTAATTGAGAGTTGATAATTACAGTTTCACGATATTCCATTGTATCAACATCAATAATGTTGAATTCAATATAGTCTTCGCCAACATACGTTATTTTGCCATATTCAGCACCTGTTGCCCATCTTAAAAATACGTATTTTTGTTCAAATATCTTCATTCTGTTGATTAGCTTCATTAAAAAATATCCTTACCTGTATATAATATTTTTAGTCCTAAATCATCCAAAGTCAAATAGTCGGATTTAAGGAACCTCTCCTTATTAATTCCAATATATCACAGAATATTGTTTTAAACAAATTTGTTAAGTTTTTTATGGATTTTTTATTTACTCCGTTATAAAATTTTTTTGTTAAACAATAACAGAAAGCGTATTTTATGTTAAAAGATTTATTAGAAAAAAAACAATGTTTTAAGCTTGTTTGTGGAGCCGGTAACGAAGATGTAGTTGAGGTTGAAAGACTTGTTACGATATATTCTAAGGCCGGTTGTCAATTTTTTGATGTTTGCGCAAAGCCGGAGATTGTTGATGCGGCGAAACGAGGTTTGAAAAATGCCGGAATTACAGAAGATCGTTATCTTTGCGTAAGTGTTGGAATTGATGGCGACCCGCATATTACGAAAGCTGTTATTGATAAAGATAAATGTATTAAATGCGGAGCTTGTAAGTCTGTTTGTCCTCATGATGCAATTTGTTTTAATAATGGATTTGAAGTAAAAAAAGAACGTTGTTTAGGCTGTTCACAATGTGCAAATATTTGTCCGCAAAAAGCAATTTCTATGGAATCTCAATTAATGGATTACAAAGAAGCTTTACCGGTTCTGATTGAAAAAGGACTGGATTGTATTGAATTTCATGCTATTTCAGAAGATGAAAATGATGTTAACGAAAAGTGGGCTCAAATAAATGAAAAATTTGCAGGCATGTTGTGTATATCTTTAGATAGGTCTGAATTGGGAGATAGAAAGCTTAAAGAACGTGTTGCAAGAATGATTAAAAATAGAGAACCTTATTCAACAATTATTCAAGCTGATGGAATTGCAATGAGCGGAAATAATGATGAGTTAGGAACAACTTTACAAGCAGTTGCAACAGCACAATTGTTTCAAAATTCAAAACTGCCAGTGTATATTATGATGTCAGGTGGTACAAATACCCGTTCAACAGAATTGGCAAAAGCTTGCGGAGTTCATCCTCATTGTTTAGCAGTAGGGTCTTTTGCAAGAAAAATTGTAAAAAAATACCTTATTATGGACGATATTTTTGAAAATGAATCTGCAATGGCAGAAGCGGTTGAAATTGCGAAATCTTTGATTGATACATCTTTAGAGAATATGAAAAATGATTAAATTAAAATCAAAAAAATGGATTTTAGATAATATTGAAACTGTACTTTTTGATAAAGACGGAACATTTATTGATTTGCACTATTTTTGGGGCAAAATGACCGAAATGCGGGCTCAAGAAGTTATTAAGAAATTTAATCTTTCAGACAGTTGTTTTTCTCAAATTTGTTTGTTTTTAGGTTATGACATTAATTCCGGTAGAATGCTTTCTGATGGAATAACCGCTCTTTATTCCAGAGTGAAAATTATTGAAATATTCAACGAAAATTTAAAAGAAATTGGTGTGAGAGCTACTATTAAAGAATTAACTGAACTTTTTGATTTGGTTAGTGAAAAATTTTATAAAGAAATCCAAGAATATACTAAACCCATAGAAGAAGCTATTGAATTTATAAAAAAACTTCATTCAAAAGGTGTTAAGCTGGGAATAGTAACTTCTGATTCAGTTGAATCAACAAATTTAACTCTTAAGAACTTTGGGTGGGAAAACTTGTTTGATGTCGTTATTGGAAGGGAATCATCATCCGAAACTAAAGAAAGTGGAATTCCGACTCTAATCGCCTTAAAAAAACTAAACGCAACCTCATATACAACAATTATGATAGGAGATGCTCCAATGGATTATATTTCTGCAAAGAATGCGGAAATTAATCGAACTATTCTTGTTGCAACAGGACAAATTAAAGCCAATGAACTTGCGAAAACATCTGATTATGTTTTAGATTCTTTGAGTGAGTTGGAAATTATTTAGATATTTTAGATGTTTTTTTGATACTTTTTGCTCTTTTTATAATCGGAGATAATTCAATTCTACTCTTAATACCTTCGTACGCACCTTTTAGACCTACTGCTAAAGTCATTGCAGTAATTGGAACATCATGCATTTCCCAATCAGGAAATCTGAAAATTTGAGTCCAAACTCCAATACTACAAATAGCTGCTAAATCCATGTTCCTGTTATATCTTGCATTGATGGTGTTCTTTTTGCAATATCTGTTAATATTGTTCATAATTGGATTAATTTTTAGCATAGTATACCCCTTTTTTATTATTAAAACAAAACATAAATATTTTTGCTACTATTTTCAAAAATAAGCTATATTACTTTGTCAGTTAGATGGTTTAAAAAAAACTTTGTTTATAATAAAATCTAATCAGTAAAAGTCCAGCTTGCACAGGGAGATTAAACACAAAATGTGGGATTATTCAGAAAAAGTTATGGATCATTATAGAAATCCGAGAAATGTTGGCACTTTAGAAGATGCCGATTTAATTGGTGAAGCAGGTTCTCTTGCTTGTGGTGATTCTTTAAAAATATTTATAAAATTAGATGGTAATAAAGTTGTTGATGCAAAATTTCAAACTTTTGGATGTGGGTCTGCAGTAGCTGCTTCGAGTATTTTAACAGAAATGATTATTGGAAAAACTCTCGATGAAGTAAAAAAAATTACCAATAAAGATATTGCTGATGAGTTAGGAGGTCTTCCTGCTCAAAAAATGCATTGTTCTGTAATGGGAAGAGAAGCATTGGAAGATGCGCTTAAAAATTATTATGGTGAAGATTCTGAAGAATGGCAAGAACTGGAGTTGGAAGTTCATTCTCACGACCATGCCGGAGATAAAATTGTTTGTACTTGTTTTAATGTTACAGAAAATCAAATTTGGGAAGCAATCCAAGTGAACGGTTTGACAACAGTTGAAGAGGTTACAAACTATACAAAAGCCGGTGGTGCTTGTGGTAGATGTAAGTCTTTGATTAAAGATATAATTGATACTTATTTGAAAAAAAATCAGGTAGAAACAAAAGTTGAGCTAACTCCAACTCAAAAGATTTTAAAAATTGGAAAAGTTCTGGAACAACAAATTTCTCCACAACTTCAAAAAGATGGGGGAGATATTGAATTGGTTGATATAGAAGGAGATGTTGTAAAGGTGAAATTAATCGGAGTTTGTTCCGGTTGTAAAAATGCTTCAATGACATTAAAGAATTTTGTTGAGACCGAATTGAAAGAAAAAGTCGATTCAAAGATTATTGTTGAACAGGTGTAATATGAAAAATTTAATTTATTTGGATAATAATGCAACTACAAAAATCGATGAAAAAGTTTTAGACGAAATGCTACCCTTCTTGAAAGAAGAATATGCAAATCCTTCAAGCATGTATGATTTTGCCAAAATGTCAGCTGAGGCTTTGAAAAAAGCAAGAGCTCAAGTTAGAGATTTTGTTGGAGCAAGGGAAGAGAAAGAAATCTATTTTACTTCTTGTGGTTCAGAATCAGCAAATATGGCTATCAAAGGAGTTGTAAACTGTAATAAAGAAAAACGACATTTGATAACTACTCAAATCGAACATCCGTGTGTTTTGAATACCTATAAAGAATTCGAAAAACAAGGATATGAAATTGATTATATTGGTGTAAATGCAAACGGGGAATTGGATGTTGAAGAATTAAAAGAAAAACTTCGTAAAGATACTGCACTTGTTTCTGTAATGTGGGCAAATAATGAAACGGGGGTTGTTAATCCGGTTGAAGAAATCGCAGAAATTATTAAATCTCGTTCTCCGGAAACGAAATTTTTTGTTGATGGAGTTCAGGCTGCAGGCAAAATTCCAATGGATGTAAAAAATTCTAAAATTGATTTATTAGGGATTTCAGGACACAAGTTACACGCACCTAAAGGAATTGGGGCTTTGTATGTGAAATCAGGAGTTAGAATAATTCCGTTAATCAATGGCGGTCATCAAGAACGAGGTTTAAGAGCCGGCACAGAAAATGTTCCTTACATTATTGGACTTGGTAAAGCTTGTGAATTAGCTTCTGAATCATTGGTTTATGAATTAAAAGAAGTAAAACGATTGCGTGACAAATTAGAGCAAGGTATTTTAAAAAATGTTTTCAATGCAAGATTGAATTCAAATTCTTTAAATAGAGTTCCTAATACTACAAATATTGGATTCCAGTATGTAGAAGGAGAATTAATTTTACTTCATTTAAGTGATTTGGGTATTTGTGCAAGTTCTGGAAGTGCTTGTACTTCTGGCTCATTGGAACCTAGCCATGTTTTAAGAGCAATGGGTGTTCCATTTACTGCATTACATGGTTCAATCAGATTTTCTTTATCAAGATTTACAACGGAAAGTGAAATTGATTATGTAATAGATAAAATGCCTGAAATCATGGATAAATTGACAAAAATTTCTCCATTTCAAAAAGAATTAAATGAATTAAGAAATATGTGAGGTTTATATGGAATTATTTTTCATTGAATTAGGGAAATTTTTTATGACACATTCTAAATTTATTTTAGGGGTTGTTATAAATATTATTGTAATTACGGTGTTTTTGCGATTGACAGATGCTTTTACTTCAAAATTTGAACAAAGGTTGCGGACTAAAAATCCTGATTCTCCATTACTAAACCTCATGCCGGTCTTAACCAGAATTTTTAAAGCTGTTGTAATATTTATGCTTCTTGCCGGATTTTTGCAAAGTTTTGGTTATAATGTAACTTCGTTAATAGCAGGTTTTGGAATTACAGGTTTAGCTGTTGGTTTTGCAGCAAAAGAGGCTATTGGGAATGTTTTTGGTTCAATTGGACTTTTAGCGGATAAAGTTTATAAGGTCGGAGAATATATTTCGTTTAATAATTATGAAGGAACGGTTGAATCTATTAACTTGCGTTCAACAAATATAAGAACTTTAGAGGGATTTAGAGTAAATGTTCCAAACAATCTTCTTGCAAATGAAGAAATTACAAATGTTTCACAAGCAAATCAACGAAGAATTGACATTTCTGTTGATATTGAATATGGGACTTCAAACGAAAAAATTGATAGAGCTTGTGAAATCTTGATGGATATTGCAAAAGATGATAAGGATATTAAAGATGGCGCAATGGCTTTTATTGATAGCATGGCACCAAGCTCAATTGTGGTAAGACTTGTGGCTTATACACATTATATTGGCTGGGCAGATATGACAGAAGTAAAAAGCCGTGTCTTGAGAGAAATTATTCACAAATACAGAGAAGAAGGAATTGAATTTGCATTCCCTTCTACAAGTGTTTATATGGCAGGTAACAATGCGGATTAAAATAATCGCATTAGGTAAAATTAAAGAAAAGTTTTTAAAAGACGGAATTGATGAATTTGTAAAACGTCTAACTTCTTATACTGCTCTTGAGATTGTTGAATTATCTCCTGTTGAGATTAAGGATAATCAGATTGAAAAGGCTTTACAGGAAGAAGGTGAAAAAATATTAGCAAATATTAAACCGGATTCTTATGTAATAACGATGGAAATTTTGGGTAAACAACTTTCTTCGGAAGAATTTGCAGAAAAAATTAATGAAATAACAATATCAGGGATTAATGAACTTGTTTTTGTAATCGGTTCTTCTTGTGGAATTTCAAAAATAGTTAGCCAAAGAGCTAATTTTAAATTAAGTATTTCAAAAATGACGTTCTTACACCAGTTTGCACGCTTATTATTGGTAGAACAGATTTATAGAGCATTTAAAATTTTGAAAGGCGAAACTTATCATAAGTAGCAAAATTTTTTTTGAGAGGGTTTTGAGATAATATACTTAATATTTTGTAAAAAAGACTGTTATATTTTATAAATTTAGTGTAAAATAATGCTTGTCACAAATTGTATATTATACAAGAAAGGATTCCTCCATGGTGCTTGAAATGACTTATCCACAGCTTGAAAGAGCAGTGAACCCGACTCACGACATTAAGTTATTTGCAGGAAGATCAAATCCAGCCTTAGCACAAGAAATTGCTGATTATTTGGGTACAACAGTTGGACCTATGGTAATCAAGAATTTTGCTGATGGCGAGATTTATGTTCAGGTAAAAGAAAGTATTCGTGGTGATGATGTATTTATTATTCAACCGCTTTGTAATCCTGTAAATGAAAATTTGATGGAACTTTTAATAATGATTGATGCATTCAAAAGAGCTAGTGCAAAATCAATTACGGCGGTTATTCCATATTACGGTTATGCAAGACAAGATAGAAAAACTTCCGGACGTGAAGCTATTACTGCCAAACTTGTAGCAGACCTTTTGACAACTGCCGGTACAACAAGAGTTCTTGCGATGGATTTACATACAGGTCAAATTCAAGGTTTCTTTAATATTCTTGTTGACCATATTTTTGCAAATCCAATTTTAGTAGATTATTTCAAAAGTTTAAATATTGATCCGGATGAAATGGTTTGCGTAAGCCCTGATATGGGTGGTGCAAACAGAACAAGACATTTTGCAAAAAAACTTGATTGTCCGATTGCAATTATTGATAAACGTCGTGATAAACATAACGAAGCGATTGCAGCTCATATCATTGGGGATGTTGAGGGCAAAGTTTGTTTGATGTTTGACGATATGATTGATACAGCAGGAACTATTTGTGAAGCATCAAAATTGCTTAAGAGTAAAGGTGCAAAAGCAGTTTATGTAGGAGCTACTCATGCGGTATTCTCCGGACCTGCAATAGAAAGATTGAAAAATGCTCCAATTGAAGAATGTATCGTAACAAATACAATTCCTTGGAAAAAAGAAGACTTACCTTCTAACGTAAAACAACTTTCTATCGCTCCTCTTTTAGGTCAAGCAATTTCAAGAATCCATGATGATGAATCCGTAAGTTCATTGTTTGGTTTTGAAAAAGAAATGAAAGTTTAATGAATTTAATAACTTTATAAAACAAAAGAAAAGGGCTAATCAGCCCTTTTCTTTTTTACGGAGTAAATACATTGACATACCAAACGAGAGGTAAGTCTTACCGATTGACCCAATTACCGGCTTACCACTGGATAAAAGGCTCGTTTACGTCAAACTCTTTACTCCACAAACCATTAATCGGATTTTTCACGAATTTCCAATTTTCTGGTTTTAGCTTCTTCAGGATGTTGTTTAGGAAGGGTGATTGTAAGCACTCCGTTTTTGTAAACAGCATCGGCATCTTCAGACCGAATAGGTTGATCAAATGAAATAGTTCTTTGATACTTTCCATACCTAAATTCGCAAGTATGGTATTTCATATTCTTTTCTTTTTGTTCTTTCTCGTCTTTTTCTTCTTCGATTTCAGCTGTAATTGTCATAAAATCGTTATCTAACTCAATTTCAATGTCATCCCTTTTTACCCCAGGTAATTGAACTTTTACTTTGTAATCATTGTCTGATTGTTTGATTTCAACAGCAGGTCGCCAAGTCGAAACTTTTTTCATAGTTAGTTGATGAGAAAAAGCCGGATTTAATACAGTATCTCGCAAGAAATTGTTCAATTCGTTGTGAATGCTATCAAAATATAATTCAGGCTCTCTCAAAATTAAATCAGTCTTCATTAAGGACTCCTTTCTTTTACTTATATAATATAAGTGGTTTTAAAGAGAGTTACATTAGACAATCGTATTAAGTAAAACAGTTTACTGGAATGATAGTAAAATATTTCTTTCTTAAAATTGATTGGTAAGGTTTTAAGCAAAATTTTAAAAATGATAGTAAAGCAACGGGGCGATTTTTCGAAGAAAAATCGCCCCGTTTTTATGTAGACTGTAACTAATTACTCAATTGCACCAGCTGTTTTACCATATCTTCTAATTGTTGAATTTAAAAGATTTTCATGATGTTTATCACGATAGATTTGGCATAAAAGCTTGTACGCATGCTTGTTGTAAGGGTTTTCTCTTAAAATATCTTCCAATTGAGACACTGCTGAATTTGAACGTTTCATGTAGTAGTTAATCAAAGGAGGAAGAGTAATTGTTAAATCATTTTCATCTGTAGCCCAAGCAATATCAGCACAACTTTTTGCGTTGTCAAATTCTTCTGCATCCAAATACATAACTGCTACTTCATAATAAACTTCTGATTTGCTTCTTCTGTCAGTTTTCATTTGTGCAACAATTTGATATTCTTTAGCTGCTTTTGAGTATTCAGCTCTTTTTCTATACTGTTCTGCAAGTGCCAAATGAGTTGCAACATCTCCTCCAACAACTTCATCTAAATTTGTGTCATCATTAACAGGAACATTCAAAGTTGCCAATACTTCTGATGCTGTCATTAATTGAGCTTTTTCCTCTTGTGAGAGAGGTTTATTTGTAATATCAGGAACTACAGAATAAAGAAGTGCCAAAGTTTTCAAATCACGAGGAGTGATTTCTGTATTAAATTTTGTTCCAATTGGATACATAACATCATAAATGCTAGGACTCTTTCCTGTTAAACCTAATGAATGACCGATTTCTTGCAATGCGGATGAAAACAGTTGTTTTGAATCGTGGCTGTGACCCTTGTTGTCAACTTTGTTAAATACGATTATTGAATCAGTAATTGTGTTTCCGTTTACCGCAAATGCATGAACCCCAATTGAATCTTTGTTGTCATTAACCTTAAAATAACACTTCATATCAGCTTCTTTTGGAGATTCAACGAATTCAAATCTTACCAGTCCTTCGCTTGCTCGTTGCCAAGCTTGGTAAGCACTCATAACAACTTCTCTATAATATTCAGGAACTCCTTCAGAATCTTCAATATAAACTGTTAATGGAAATGAGCTTTTATTCCATCTGACAAGTTTTCCATTTTGACAAACATTTCTAAAATAACTGTCAATAACAGCAGCTTTAATTGTTTTTTCTCCCATTGATTTGTCATAACCGAGAGTTATTGCTGCAATATTTTGGAATCCAAATTCGTTTGCTTTTTCCGCAGGAGCAATATTCATTACAGAAAATACACCGGTTGCGATTAAGAATGTACAAATAACTATCTTTTTCATTTTGTTTAAAAACCTCTTTTTATAATTATACTTTTCTATACTTATTATTAACGCATGTAAATTTTATTTTTGCGCTAATTGTAACATATTTTAAGATATTTTACAATTAGAATGGTTTCAGATTGAAAGTTATAATGGTTTTATGATAAACTCAACTTATTAAGGAGGTTATATGCACGAATACGTTTTTAAAATGAAAAAAGGTGATATTGAGATTGAACTTAAATCCGATGATTTAGAATTCGTGGAAGAACAACTTAACAAATGGAGAGAAGAACTTCTTCAACAGGATTAATTGAGATATGGCAACTTATTCATTTAGAATTAAAAAGGGTAAATTTCAGCTTGATTTAACAACATCTGACAAGGAATTGCTTTCAGAACAGTTTGAATTGTGGGTGCGTGATGCAGGTGCCTATGTAAAAAAAATGAAGGCTAAGGAATGTAAAGATATTGTAAATACACAAATTCAAGCAGAAGAAGAAATTACTAAGAAAAACATAGAAGAACAATTATCTAGACATCCTATTCCTGATTTGCCATCACTGGATAAACCGTTGGTTAAAACTCCGGAACCAAAGCAGGAAGAAAAGCCTGTTGAAAATAATTTAGATATATTTTATGCACCGCCTGCACAAGAAACTCTTGCTACAATATCAGAAAAGAACTCTGCCGTAGAAGGTTCAACAGGGGTGTTTGATAATATTTTGGAAAATTCTTTAAAAAATCCTAAAACAGAATTGACTTTTAAGACAAGTCCTTGTATTAAAAAAGATAATGCTTTCTTGAACTATATAAGCACGAGAAAAATTGAACGAAAAATTGATTATTTGTTGCTAACGGCTTATTATTTTACGCAATATGAACAAAAACCGAGATTTACATTAAAACAACTGAATGCAAAATTGATGCAGAATATTGCGGTAATTCTTGATCATAGTGTTTTGCAAGAAGCTATAAATAGAGATTATATAGAATGTCTTCCTGATTTAACAGGGCTTGTTGGTGCAAGTGAATACCGACTAACAGCGTATGGAGAGAAGGTGCTTTTAGATGAGTAGAGTCGCTGTTGCGCTCTCTGGTGGCATTGACAGTGCAGTTACAGCTGCTTTGCTTAAAGAGCAAGGACATGAGGTTGTAGGAATTACAGGTAAAATGACTTGTTCAGAAGACTTTGAACAAGTTGTAAAGAATGCAAAAAAAGTCGCTGATAAACTTGAAATTGAGCATTATGCAGTAGATGTTTCAAAAGATTTTGATGAAAAAATTATTAAATACTTTGTAAATTCTTATAAAAACGGGGTGACTCCAAATCCTTGTATAATGTGTAATAAATTCATTAAATGGGGGAGCTTGTTTGAATACGCAATAAATGAGTTGAAGGCTGATTATATTGCAACAGGGCATTATGCAAATATAAAAGAACAAAATGGCGTTTATAAACTCTATCCGGCGTCTGATGAACATAAAGATCAACTATATTTTTTATTTTTGCTTTCACAGGAGTGTTTATCAAAAACTTTATTTCCATTGAGTGGATATAGAAAAGATGAAGTTCGTAAAATGGCTGAAAAATATGATTTACCTCCAAAATCAGCAAAAGAAAGTCAAGATATTTGTTTTATAAAGGCTCCAATGACAACTAAAAAGTATTTAAATAGCATGTTGGAGAATAAAATCGGGAATTTTGTGGAAAAATCAACCGGAAGAATTTTAGGACATCACGATGGTTTTTGGCAATATACTATAGGACAAAGAAAAGGAATTGGACTTGCCGCTCCTGAAGCATTGTACGTTATTGAATTAGAACCTGAAACAAATACTGTTTATGTTGGGTATAAGAATGAACTGAATTCAGAAAAATTAATTCTAAACAATATTCAGTGGAGTTATCCTATTAAAAATAATGAGTTTGAAGCTCTTGTAAAAATTCGTTATAACATGAAGTCTGTGCGAGCAATGATTAATTGTACTAATAAAACTGAGATAAGATTTGAAGAACCAATTTCAGGTTTAACTCCGGGGCAGGCATGTGTGTTGTATAGTGTTGAAGACGGACATTTGCTTGGCGGTGGATTTATAGAAAAATAAAACTTCAAACTTTAGGTAGAGAGAATTCATAATTTTTGATAATTAAAATTTCAACTAATAAATACTATTATAAAATTATGGAAATCAGAGAAAATGAAAAAGTTTGCATAATAGCCCCTGTTTGTTCTAGACTCGATAAATATAGAACGCAAAGACTTTTTGATAAAATAGCAAAAGAATCTCGTCATGTCGCTATTGATTTAACTTATGTAAAAGACTGTACAATTGATTTTATAGAAGGGGTTAAGAGTTGTGTAACAAAAGACTTGGGTATTTTTAATATTCCATCTGACATTTTTGTTTTATTCAATTTAATGAATTTGGATAAAGTGGCAAAACTTTATGTGTCGGAATCTGATTTTGAAGCGAATTCAAGACAATTGATTAATAGAAAATTTACAATATGCTAATTCCTAGTTTTGTTATCCTTCTATTTTAACAGCGTGAGCTGCCTCTGGTTGAATGTTTATGAAGTTGATAAGATAGACATGATTTTATAGCATGAATTTAAGGTGTATTAGGAATGGCGGAAGAATTAAAATTATTTGAAGGCAACAGAATTAGACATGTTTGTGACGAAGAAAAAGAAACCTATTATTTTTCTGTTGTAGATATAGTTGCAATTTTGATGGAAAAAGATTACCAGAGTGCTATAAAATACTGGAATAAATTGGCACAACGCTTGCGTGATGAGGGTTCAGAGCAGACGGTGACAAATTGTCACCAGTTGAAATTGCAAGCTGATGATGGCAAGATGAGAAAAGCGGATGTTGCTGATATTAAAACCATTTTCCGTATCATTCAGTCAATTCCTTCTAAAAAGGCTGTGCCTATTAAACGATGGTTAGCTAAAGTTGGTCAAGAGCGAGTTCAAGAAATGAATAAAGTTATAGCTAATTCAGTTAGTCATGATGATTTAATGTTAGAACATTTAAAAGATAATGATTATCAAAGAATTTATCTTGAAACATCTTTAGAAGAATTTGCAAAAGATGGCAACATTAATGCTTTTATTCGTTCATTACAACATGTTGTAAAAGCTCGTGGTCGTGGCGCAATATCAGCATTAGCCAAAGAATTAGATATCGACAGAAGCAATTTATCAGATATTCTAAACGGAAAAGTTCAGCCCAAAATTAGCACAACATTAAAATTAATAAATGGTTTAGGATATAAAATTCAACTAAAATTAGCTTAGTTTGTATTTTAGTATTTGTAATTTTTTGAGTTTTGTTAATTATAGGATAAGGATTTATCCATACCACAACATATTAAAGTTAAAAAAGTATCGCAAATAAGTGTTTATAACATTTTTGCATCAATTAATTTTAGTTCACATTTTTCTTTATACCATTGATTTTCTACATCCTCGATACATTGTTCATTATTAAAAAATAAAATATAACAAATTCCTTTATTATCTTTTGAACTTGTGTATTTAATTCCGTCAAGCTTTTCTACCAATTTAAAATATTCTGCAAATATTTGAGTCGGCACATATTCAATTGGCTGCAAGTCTTTGATCGGTCTTGTTAATTCTTTATTTAGTCCTTTTAAAAAGAATATCGCTTCTCTTTCATCATATTTTTCCAAATCGAATATACTTGGGATTTTAATTTTATTAATTGCAGTTAAGTCCAGACATTCTAAGGCTCTTAAGTTTTTAAATTGTCCAACTGCAATAATATTAATATTTGAATTTTCTTTTTGAACTTCTTTTAAAGATGTTTCAATATCATCAGATGCATAAAAAGCAGAGATGCCGCATGCACTCATTCTATCTGTTTGAGCACATTCTTTTGGCGGTGCACCAAGATTAGCCCCATCTAATACAACTTCATTTTTATTTTTGAAAATACGTACCCTATAAAAATCAGAATTCTCCAGTATAGTTTTTATAATGCCAAGTTTTTTCGCTTGTTCTGAAATTATATATAAAATGTCTAATGGAGTGTACTTTTCATAATATTCATCATTTTCTTCGTCAAAAAAGAAATATCTGTTTTTGTACTTTACTAAGTCTGAAAAAGATTTCCATGAATATTCTCTACGTTCTCTTTCTGTCAATCCATAAGGATTTTCATCGCACCAAGCTTGATCATAGCCTATTGCGTCTATTATATCATCTAAAATTTGTTGATTTGAACTAATATCTTCTGCGAAATTATTTATAACCTCTTCTGTATCATAGGTTGTACCTTGATAACCACCTTCTCTGCCATTCCATCCTAAATGATCATTAGCATACCAATAATATTTTTCAAATGTTGGCATTAAAATTTCATTAATTAAATCAGTCATTGAAATAACCGGATGTGTATTGCCACAATAATCGCATTTTATTCCTTCTGTTGCATTTTTATCAATCCACTGTCTTAAAAAATCATCTACTACACATTCAGAACAAATGTATTTATCAATATCTGAAAAACCTCTTTGTTCTATTTCTATTGCGGAATTTTTCCAATAACCCATTTTATCTCCTAATTTTATAGATACTACTTACAAAAAAAATAAATAAACAAGGGCTTTAAGAAAAACCTTAAAACCCTTGCTATGATTGGTTGCGGGAGCTGGATTTGAACCAACGACCTTCGGGTTATGAGGACAGCCTCGGGTTACCCAACCCCAAACGCTTTTTCACGATTTACCACGACTTGGCACTTCTTTTTATAAGAATTTATCTTGTTTCACCAATTTGATTATAATTTGTTAAACCCATGTGTTGCGAAATGTGTTGTTATAAAAAAGAGGTTCTGATGTTATCAAATTTATCAATTTTTTCTTTCATAAATTTATACATATTGATATCTTTACAAAATTCATCACAAGTAATTATCGTATATAAGATTTTTCTGGCTAAACATATTTCGTCCCAACTAAAATTATTATAATCATGGTCATTGTATCTATCACCAATATGTAAATGTACTCGGTTTCTTAATTCTCTTAACTGTTTAAGTGCAGGGAAAACGTTATGCTCAATATTTAAAATATTTTTTGATTCTACTTTTTTAATCATAGAATCTAAATCCATCCTAATTTCTTTAGGTTCATTCTTTTTATACAATATATTTTTTACCATATATAGTTCATTATTAATTACTTTTTCATTTGCTTGAAAGGTACATATTTCGTCCCAACAAGATGTTTTCCACTCTCCTTTTTCTTTTAATAAATAAGAAAATAATGATTCAATTATGCCCATAGATGTTATTATGTATGTTTTGTACAGCATTGTTAAAATTACTGAAGATAGTTTTAAATCAGTAAGTTCTTTTTCAATAAATTCAATGTACTGCATATTGTATGCAAAGTTACATATAATCCTTTCATTTTCAGCAGAACTTGATATAATCTTTAGATTATCTTTATACCAGTCAATTGGTTGAGGATACCACCTATTCTTGCATTTAAATTCTTCTATTAATGTTTTCATAATTATATTTTATTATAAACATGAATACCTTAAAGTTATCAGGTCTCATCTATATTATAGTGTATAGTACAACTATGTTGTTTTATTTTAATAATCATATCTGTAACATATTGTCCATTCATCTTCAACTCAATAATCGTTTTTGAATAAATATCTTGTGCAACTAAAATATTGTCATCAAAATACTTTAATTTAAGATGTATTTTATTAGGTTTTCTGTGCCTTCTATGACATTTAATAATAAAATCATAAATTATCTTTGAAGATTTGAGAATATGCTCTTTTAATATTTCTAATAAATTAAATTGTTTTATTGCAACACGCACATCTTTGGAAGAATCACCACTACCCGAAATCCCCATATTCGGAGAAATAAAACATTCACCATCAATATTTAATATCGTACATATACCGGCTTCTCTTAATTGCCGATATTCAAAATCATTAACCTCCTTTCCACCAATTGTTGAAATACCATTAAGTTTGTGGACATTGTACTGCTCTATCCAATTATCACGAATTATTGTAAGAAGTTGTCTGCAAGCAAAACTACTGTCTTCTGTATGGTCTAGTATTTGTATTAAATATACATCATTTTCAGTAATTCTACAAAAAAGTACATATTTGGTTCTATTACAAAAGTTAGCATTCGGAATTAATTCACCTAGATGAAGATGATATAAATCCCAGTCGTTTAACAAAAAGTCTTTAGGACAATTCTTTTTAAAGATATGTTTTACATCTCTATTCAGATAAGGTTTAATTGATTGACCACTTTTTAACAGCTCTGTAATATTATCAACTTTATCTTTATAAGTGTTATATAAATCAGAATTTATTAATTCTTTTGATAAATGAACATTTCGAGGTTTTGCAGGAGGAATTCTTTTTGAATTAGATAAATAACGAATATATAAGTCTTGCGGTTCTAAATTTTTTAAATATGAATATTTTTCATTATCTAAGTCAATTTCAAAATATTTTTTTATAGACAAAAGAATTAAATGTTTGTAATCTTCATTAAAATTCGCTATGATAGTTATTCCCATATATATATCATAACACAGAATACTATATATAAATTTCCTCCATTTTCTCCAACTCCTGCTCTGCGAAGTCTGGAATAACATGCCCGTAGATATCCATAGTTATTTGAATACTTGCATGTCCAAGTAATCTTGATACTACAATTGGTTTCATTCCGCTTTCTAATGCTCTTGTTGCAAAAGTATGCCTCATTGCGTGAACAT
>CAZHEI010000020.1:0-25366 GCA_964531425.1 uncultured Vampirovibrio sp.
TTCTTTCTTCATTGGTTGCAACCAAACCTTTTGCTTGGAAAATGTGCTGTGTGCTCAAATGTCCAAGAACGGTTTCCAAAACTGGATACGGGAAGCATAAGCTAAACAAACCGAAATGTTTACCTTGAATTTGAACTTCAAAAGTTAGAAGTGCCACGATTTCTCCGGCTGTTGCAACTTGTATTGATTGATAATTATCATCCAAGCTTATAAACTTGCCTGTAACAGGAATTAAAGTATTCCAAGAATCTTCCAATGATTGGATTATAATATTGATAACCTTTTTAGCAAGAGCCTTTTCAATATCAGTAAGTTCTCTTGTTTGAGAATCAATTGTTCCAACACCACCAAGCATACGGTTTACAATACAAGATAAAACTTCAAAACTTATACCTAAAAGCACTTGACCGGTCAAAGGTTCAAACTCAAAAACCCCTACGCTGATTGGAGACGGCATTGAACGAACAAATTCTTCATAAGTTAATTGGTCAACAGATACGATTTCTATCTCAACTCTCATACGAAGATAACCGCTTAAGATAAGAGAAATAGCTTTAGAGAATTCTCTATGAATATCTCTTAAAGCTCTTAAATTATCTTTTGAAAATTTGTCAGGACGTCTGAAATTATATAGTTTATAACCCTTATGTTCAGAATCGTCTGTAACATTTTCAATTTCTGTATTTAGTTTTGTACTTTTATCTGTCATTCGTTGTCCCTATTGGATAATAAATTGTCCAAAACTTACTCTCAAGACTTCTCTTTCTCCGCCAAGAATAGAATTTATGTCATTTGAAATCTGTTCTTTAGCTAATTCTTTACCAGCAGCAGAAGCTAATTCTGCAGAAGTTTTACTAGACAAGTTTGTTATAACTGCATCTCTGATAGCAGGTTTAAATTGATTCATTTCTTTTTGAATAGCTTCCATTGGATCTACAGCTACAGGAGCTGCGCCATGTCCACCGTGTCCGCCACTACTTTTAGCATTCTCTTCTTCCTTAGGAAAATCTGTATCCTTTTGAGAAACTTCTATTGCAACATTAACTTTTAAATATTTCTTTTGGGCTTCATCACAAAGATTAAGTATAAAATCGCCTAAATCAACAATTATTCCTTTTTGAATTTCATCTTCTGAATCTGCGCCTTCATCCAATTCCTCTGTTGAGATTTGAATTTTGCTGATTTTTTGTTCAAGCATGGTGTTCATTGTAAAATACATCACACCAAAAAACACAGCAAGTAAAATAACTGTTGCTGCTATATTTACGATTAAAAATTTGTTTAATTCCCCGCCTTTTGCATCTTGTTCGTTCGGTGCCATACTATTCTCCACTTATATTACATAGTATTATTATATCAACTCTATTAGAATTTTTACCACCATTATTTGATGTATTCTTTGCAGGTAAAAATTCCCCATATCCGATTGAATTTATTCTATTTTGCGAAATTATTCCGACCGGTTCTGTAATAATAGCTTCAATGTTATTTGCCATTACCGTTGAAACTTCCCATTTCTTAAGGTTTTTAAACTCTCCTTCCGGAAAATTTCCCACATGTACTTCTATTATAGCAGGATTTTCTATTTTTGCCAAAAAATATTCTATATTCTTGTATATAGGAAAATTTAATTCTTCAATTTTTAAAACGGGAACATCAAAATTAAATCTTAAAATAATCCCTCTTGAATCTCTTATTGGAATAATAGAAGTATTTTTAAAATACTTTTCCGCTTTATCATACAATTCATTTATGCATTTATCATTCAAAATATAAAGATATTCTTTTGCAAAAATGTTGCAAGGAAATAATAATATGATAATTAGTACTATTTTAAAAAAAGCTTTCATAATCATTATAATTTATTATTTAAAAAATAATTTAAATTGGTTTTTAGGGTATAAAATGCTACATAAAAGAAAAAATAAGTAAAAGGAATTTGCAGGAAAATTAATTTTTTTAATTTTTCTTAACATTTCTCTCAAATTTGGCAATAAATTTTATCGGCATAAATATGTAAATAAACCTGTCATCCTGAAAGCGTAGAAAATAAGGATGCAAGTCCGTAATTTTCAAGCTGTTCAGGATCTGACCAATACATAAGCATCATACCAAGTTGGTAAGATCCTGAAATACGCCTTATTTATTATCTCAACCACAAATTCAATGTCTAATTTTGTCGGCTATTCAGGATGACAATATAATTTATGTTAGATGAAAACTATATTACTCGTACAATCAGAAGTATTATCAATAACAATTTAAAAACGTTACAATCTCGGACGGAATAAAGAAGCAGAGTTTTTAGGACAGAGAAATGGAGTTTTTATTATAGAAAAAGCTAAATATTGTCCTAAAAAAGATTTATGGTATTTTGATGCAACGCTGGAACAAAATCCTGTTGACGAAATAATTGTAAATTGCTAAAATACAGGAAAGGGATAAATATATGAAAGTAGAACTGGCACCAACAATAACAGCTAAAAGACCTAACTTGTTTACCAGAGTTAAAAGATTTTTTGTCGGAAAACTGGAAACCCTAAAAGAAGATAGATTTGAAAGAAGATATTGCAGATTGCCGAAAGATGAAGTAATAACTTTCCGCAAAGACCCAAACTGGTGCGAAAGCGCAGACAGTACATACAGAAATAATACTATTGCTGAAAGAATTTGTTATTATCCTGAAGATATTGAAAAAATGAAATCTATGACAGAAGACGAAGCTATTCTCTTCAAAAGACAATTATATAAAGAAGGCAAAATCTTTTATGATGACAATTATCATGTTGATGCACCAGAGTTAGATGCTATTGCAAAAGAATACGGACTTGACATGAATAAATATATTATCAAGGACAATAAATGAAAGTCGAATTAACACCAACAATAATAAATCAAGAGACAAACTTTTTAACCAAAGTTAAAAGATATTTTGTCGGGAAGTTAAAACCTCTTGTAAAAGATACATTTGAAAAGAGTTCAACCACACCCCCCAAAATAGTATCTCGCAAATATCCTAACTGGTGTGAAGGAGCTGATAGTACATATAGAAATAATACTATTGCAGAAACTGTTCGTTATTACCCAGAAGATGTTGAAAAAATGAAAACAATGACTAGAGATGAAAAATGGGATTATATGGATTATTTGGATAAGACTGGTCGGTTTTATTATGATGATGGATCTAATGATTCATTGAAAGAACTGGAAGAATTCTTACATAGTTGTGGTGCAACATTGGATGATATCCGAATGAAGGATTAATATATGAAAGTAGAACTAACTCCAACAATAACAAATCAAAAAACAAACTTTTTTATCAAACCATAACCGGTAAATTGTGTAACACCAACAAACAAATTTAATAGCATTATTTTTGTAATAAAATATTTATAATGAATTATAAAAGCTATGAAGGTAGATATTTTCTAATCTATTTTTCAAAATGAAGAATTAAAAATGGAAAATTATTAATCGTCATTGCGAGAAAATCAAAGATTTTCGTGGCAATCCATAAAAACAAAAATAGAGCCTTTGAATTATAATTCACAAGAATGCAATTTGGAGTTTCACCCCAATAAAGATATGAGGAATAAGAAGTAAATGAAAACGGCACAAGTAAACGGGGAAAAGATAGTAATAAAAGAAATAGATGATATGAATCTTAATGGGCGCAAAGGTGCGATTGTAAGAGTTTTAGGTTGCGGACTTTGCGGTTCTGATATTGTCAAATTCAAACACAAAATAGTTAAAGACGGAGCTGTTTTGGGTCACGAAATTGTTGCTGTAATTGAAGAAATCAATTCTGATACAAGTTTTAAGGTTGGAGAAAAGATTGTAACCTCACATCATATTCCTTGTTTTAAATGTACTTATTGCCAACACGGAAACTATTCAATGTGTCATCATTTTAAAGAAACCAATATTATCCCCGGAGGTTTTAGCGAAAAAGTTTTTGTATCAGAAGAACACTTGAAAAATGTTGCGTATAGTGTACCTGCCGGTATGAGTGACGAAGAAATCTCTTTTTACGAACCTCTTGGATGTTGTGTTAGAGCAATTAAAAGATGTCAATTACAACAAGGAGATAAGGTTTTGGTTGTTGGTCTTGGCTCAATTGGATTATTAATGAGTGAAGGCATAAAAGCGATGGGCTACAAAGTTTACGGTTGCGATTTGATTGAAGATAGAATTGCCCTTGCTAATCAAATGGGAATTGAATCTTTTAATTCAAGAAATTTAGAAACTTTTGATAAAATTATTCGAGAAAAAGCCGGAGAACTTGGTGTTGATACCGTATTTATGACATCAGGAGCAGATAAAGCAATTGATGTAGCACTCAAAACAATAAAAATGGGTGGAAAAATTCTTGTATTTTCAAGCACACCAAATAATTTCGGGTATGCAAACAATGAAATTTATTACAAAGAATTAACTGTAATGGGTAGCTATTCTCCTTCTCCAAAAGATTTAGAGGATTCATTTAATTTGCTTTCCTCCAGAAAAGTTAATGTGAAAAATCTCACTACAATTTATCCGTTAGATAGAATTCAAGAAGCATTTGAAGATACAATTTCTAACAAAATTTTTAAAGCATACATTAAAATAGGAAACTAAATGAAAAAATTAGCCGGTTTAATAATTCTGTTTTTAATTACGACTCAAGCAAGTTTTTCTATAGAAAATATAGAAAAAGTTTATTTGAATCAGGCAATAGATATTGCTGTTAAAAACAATATCGACTTACAATCTGAAAAAATAAATCTTGATATTGCAAAAAATGAAATTAAAACAGCAAATAGACTTCAAAATCCTTCCATAGAAAGTTTTTATTTTTACGGAGCGGCTGGGAATAATGAACCTCGCCAGTGGGGATTAAGTCAAAACATAGAGATTGCAAAAAGATATGCAAGAAAAAATATTGCAAAATCAAATTTTAAACTTGTTGAAAAAAATGTAGAATATGCAATTTTTGATTTAAAAATGGATGTAAGAGAAGCTTATATTAATCTCGTTGCCACAAAATCTATTTTAGATACA
The DNA here is from genome assembly GCA_964531425.1 of uncultured Vampirovibrio sp. Classification (GTDB taxonomy): domain Bacteria; phylum Cyanobacteriota; class Vampirovibrionia; order Gastranaerophilales; family Gastranaerophilaceae; genus CAG-196. Next base: position 5,041 of record CAZHEI010000020.1, read on the forward strand.
CTTGAACAACAAAAAGAGTTGCAAGATGAATTGTTAGAAATTGCGCAAAACCGTGTTGAAAAAAATATCGCTAAAAATATTGATATTATTCAGGCAAAAATAGCATTGAATCAATTGATGACTCAAATTAATACTGCAAAAGTCAATGTCGAAACAGCTTTGTCAAATTTTAACAAAATTATTAACACAAAAGAAAAAATTATTTATGATACTCAAGATAAAATTTTTGTTGAAGAAAACAACTACGCAGAAATGCTAACCCCAAATCTTGATATTAAATTCCCAGAATTTGAGATTATTTCTGAAAAAACTCTTGAAAAACGTGGAGATTTGCAAATTGCAAAACAGGAAATTGATTTAGCTGAAAAAAATCTTATACTTGTTGCTCATCAAAGAATTCCTGATATTCAAATCAACAGCGGCTACGCTTATATGCCATCTGCGTACTCTGATAGCGGGAATTTTCAGAACGGAGCTTATCTTGGAGCCAGTTTAACCAATATTCCGCTTTTTTACAATTACTCACCGGAAATTCAAAATGCACGATTAAAACTTGAACAAGCAGAATTAAAATATCTTTCTACAAAAAATAAAGCAATAAGAGATATCAAATCTTCTTATGATAAATTTCTAACTGCACGAGAAAATTTAAAAAGATTTGAATTTGATATAGTCAAAAACTCGGAAGATTTGATTGAGATGTCTAAAAAAAGTTATGAACTTGGAGAATCTGATATTACATCAATTATTGTCATGAAACAAAATTATAAGTCTGTAATTATTGGTTACACACAAGCTCTTGCTGACTATTACAATAGTTGGACAAATTTTTTGCGTGAAATAAATGATGAAGATTTTAATATTAGCGAACTATTATAAATATAATTATTTATAATCTACTGGTTTTAATTCATGATAATTCCAAGCATTTTCAACATATTCAGGCTTAAATAAGCCAATTGATTTTAACCTTTTAACAATGTCATCCAGTAACATTGTACTGCCGGCAATTGTTCCATCAGCAGATGTTGCACGAACTCCATCATAATAAATTTTTGAATCTGCAAAAACAGTCGTTTTTAAATCACTTGCGGTAATTGGTAAAGCGTCACTAATTAAAATAATTTTATCCGCAGGTTTTGATTTAAATAATAATTTGAGTGCATCATCACTTACATGAACACCGTCCGCAATAATTTCGGTAAAAACATCATCTTCAATTAATGCAGAAAGCGCTGTAGATTTTCCCCTGTGACTTATTCCTGACATTGCATTAAAAGTATGTGTTGCACAATCAACATTTCCCCACCCTGTACAATGTCCTGCCTGAACTTTTATTCCTTTAGAATGCAAGTATTCAATTAATCCATCATCTAATTCAGGCGCAAGAGTAACTATTTTTATAAAATCATCTTCTATAAGTTTATAGTTTTCAACTGTCAATGACATAAAATGTTCGGGGTTATGGATTCCTTTCTTTTCGGGATTAATAAAAATACCTTCCAAATGAATTCCTAATATTCTATGACATTTTTTTGAAGCTTCTTTTATAACTGAAATTTGACGATTAATATTAGAAACAGAATCTGTTACCAGAGTCGGAAAAAAAGCAACAATTCCACGCTCATAAAGCATTTCTGCAACATCCAGAACCGCATCACAATTACAAGTATTAAAATCTACTCCAAATGCGCCATGAATATGTTGTTCCAACAATAAAGGTTTATCCATATTAACCAAAAATTTCTCTCACTTTTTCTCTATCATCAAAATGAATTGTTTCTGTTGCTAAAATTTGATAATCTTCATGACCTTTTCCTGCAACAAGAACAACGTCATTAGCATTTGCTAATTTATACGCTTCTTTTATCGCAAGTTCTCTATCAGGTTCAACAATAACATCTGTTGTACTTTGGAAACCGGCAAGAATATCTGTAATAATCTGTTGAGGATTTTCCGAACGTGGATTATCGCTTGTAACAATTACTTTATCCGCTAAAGTTTCTGCAATTTTACCCATTTTGGGACGTTTTGTAGTATCTCTGTCACCACCGCATCCAAAAATACAAATGAGTTTTCCACCATCAGGAGTTATTTCTCTTGCAGCTTTCAAAACATTTTCCAATCCATCAGGAGTATGAGCGTAATCCACAATTACAACCGGCTTTTTGCAAACAACTTCAAACCTGCCTGCTACACCGGAAATTCCTTCTAATACTCGAATGGATTTTTCTATATCAAAACCTAATGCAAGTGCTGTAGTTATTGCAGCTAATACATTATAAACAGAGAACATTCCGTTCATAGAAAGTGTAGTTTTATATTCCTTTCCTTTAACTACGCAAGTAAAAGAAGCACCTTCGCCTGTGAAAGAAATATTTTTTGCCATAACATCAGCTTCTTTATTAATACCATAAGTAAATTTATTTACCCCTGCAGAAATTACTTCCAAAAACTTATCAGCATAAGCATCATCTGCATTAATTACTGCAAAATCATCAGTCAACAAGTCTGCAAATAAAATTGCTTTAGCTTTAAAATAATTAGCCATTGTAATATGAAAATCCAAATGGTCCTGAGTAAGATTAGTTAAAACCGCTCCGTTAAAATCAACGTAATCAACTCTATGTTGCACAAGAGAGTGCGAAGAAACTTCCATTACAACATTATCAATGCATTTTTCGTTGATATCATATAACAAGCTTTGAAGTTCAGGAGCTTGTGGCGTTGTGTGTTTTGCATCTAAATAAGGTTCTTCACTTGAAAACTTATGCCCCAAAGTTCCAATAAGTGCACATTTTTGATTAAATGCCTCATAAAGTTTTTGGATTAAGTGTGTAACTGTTGTTTTTCCGTTAGTTCCTGTTACTCCGATTATGTTCAATTTAGTAGAAGGTTCTGCGTAAAATAAGTTTGAAATCTTTGCAATCACTTCTTCTGTTGAATTTACAACAATTTGTGGAGCATCAATACTTAATCTTCTTTCAACCACACACGCAATAGCCCCGTTTGCTAGAGCTTCCTCTGCATATTCGTGTCCATCTACATGTTCACCTGTTAGACAAATGAATATGTCATTCGGTTGAACTTTTTTAGAATTATAAGAAATCCCTTCAATTTCTTCATCAAAATCCATAATATTCACTACTTCAATAATATCTAATTCTTTAATTAAATTTCCTAATCTCATATATACCTCTTTTATTATTTAATCTTATCCGGTTGTAAGTTTAAAATATGTGTAACTTGAGTTGAAATTTCTTTAAAAATCGGAGCAGCAACTGTGTTACCCCAAATCTCTCCGCCTTGAGCAGAGTCAACTATTACATATATTAAAACTTGCGGGTCACTTGATGGCAAATAACCAACAATTGATGTATACAATTTATTTGTATATCCGGCACCATTTTCCTTTGGTTTAATTGAAGTTCCGGTTTTTGCTGCAATATTATAATAATCGGATTTAATAGGAGATTTACCGTTATTTATACTGGCAGTCAACAAATCTGTAACGGCTCTTGCATGTTCCGGAGTCATAACCTGTGTTTTTTTGATTTTTACAGCTTCTTCTTCCGGAGAATATTTTATTACATGAGGAGTAACTCTAACTCCATCATTTGCAATTGCCGAAACAGCTGATACCATTTGTATCGCAGTTACAGATGAGCCATAACCATAACTCATTGAGGCATGGTCAGATGTATCCCATTTAGCTGCCGGTTTTAAAAGACCAACAGATTCTGCCGGTAAATCAATTCCCGTTTTTTCTCCAAAACCAAATTTTTTGAGCATGTCATAATACTCATATTTATTCATTTTTTGTGCAACTAAAACAGAAGCTACATTACTTGAATGTTGAAACAAATAGACTAAATCAATTAACCCAGGATTTGGATGTTTGTTGTAGTCATAGTTCTTAATAGTCCACCAACCAACTTTGATTTTACCTGTATCATTAATTTTAGTATATTTATCAATTTTCCCAAGCTCCATAGCAGAAGCTACAGTAATAGTTTTAAACGTTGACCCTGGTGGAAATACGTCGGTCAAAGTCCAATTTTTAGTTTGGAAATAAGTAGCTGTTTTAAAATTATTCGGGTCAAAATACGGATAAACAGCATAAGCTAATATTTCACCATTACGTGGATTCATTACAATAACAGCCCCTCTAAAAGCTTTAAATTTTTCAATAGCTTTCATTAGAGCTTTTTCGCAAACGTGTTGTACTGCTGCATCAATTGTTAATGTAACATCTTTACCCTTAATAGGTTTAGTTGCAGCAACAGGGTCGGTTGAAATATTATATATAACTTTCCCTTTTGGTGTCATTTCAAAATTTGCACCTTTGGAAACACTTTCAAGAATATCTCCCGCTGTTTCTTCAACTCCTGATGCAATATCTGCATCAAAATTATAATAACCTAAAACATGTGCTGCTAAAGTTCCTTGAGGATAAGTCCTGATACTTTTCTTATCTATAGGAATTTCTCTTAGATTTAACTTAGCAATTGCATCACGAGTTTGACGATTAACATTTTTTTTCAACGAAATAACAGGAACATCTTGTTTTAGTTTTTCAGTAAGATTAATTTGAGAAACTTTTAAAATTGGAGCCAAGAGTTTTGCCAATTCTTCAGGAGAATGCACAAAATCATCTTTTCTGGCAAAAATGTCATAATAAACCGTATCCGTTGCCAGCTTGATTCCATTTCTGTCATAAATATTTCCACGCATTACAAAAGAACTCGCTCGACGTTGTTTTTGAGCTTTGGTTCGGTAAGATTTTAAATCAAGAACTTGTATGCAAAAAAGGTAAATAACAAAACCGGCAATTAAAACCACAAAAATGATTTGTAACCACATAAGTCGCTGTGCAAACATTTTATTTTTATTAGGTTTATCTTGTTGCAACATACTTCTCCCTCTTGAAATATCATAGCATAAGGTTGGATTAAATGAAAATAATGTTACATCTTTTAAAGTGAATAAGTTGTTACGGTTTTTTCTTAAAAATTCTGTAAAAATTTTCCCATTTTAAATTCAATTAGTACTATTTGGTGGAAATGTATGTTTATTCAAATTCAACATCCTTAAATCAAACATTTTCCACCCTACACATCTGTCCATGATGAATTTTATCGATATAAATATGCAAATAAATCTGTCATCCTGAAAGCGTAGAAAATAAGGATGTAAGTCCGTAATTTTCAAGCTGTTCAGGATCTGACCAATACATAAGTATCATGCCAAGTTGGTAAGATCCTGAAATACGCCTGATTTATCATCTCAACCACAAATTCAATGTCTAATTTTGTCGGCTATTCAGGATGACAATATAATTTATGTTAAATCATTCGGGACAGTTGTAAATTAATTTTATATAAACATGAAATTAATACCCTGTTAGGCTATTTTTTAAATGTATTTTTAACACTTTATGCAAAATACCACATTTTACTAGGTTTTCGACTTCTTAATAAAAATTAACTTAACCCCTTGACTTTTTTTTCAATATGTAGCATAATGAAATTGTTGAATGAAGTGTATGTGAAACACTTATTTAACAGAAAGGTCACTAGAGGTGATAGAAATGCAAATTAATAGAGTATCAAATATAAATTTTAGAGAAAATACCGTATCAAGAGAAACAAATTCAGAAAATGCTATTCTTATGTTAAGAGACCCTAATGCAGCTGTTAAGTTTCAAAAGAGTCAAGAATACGCAAGAAGAGCAGATTCTGTAGATTCTAATCCAATCGTAGCTCTTGGTTATAAACTTTACAGAACTTTCAATATGATAAAAAATAGTTCAAATGAAGAAACAAAACAACTTGATACAATTGCTTAATAAAAAAATTCTATAATATAATACACACACATAATTTCGCGGTAATTCAGCAGAGTTGCCGCTTTACTTTTGTTTAACCAATTAAAATTGTACGTGATACACTTTATAAACAAAAAAAGAAGAACTTGCCAATTGACAAGTTCATAATTACCCCAAAATTTCTTCCCAAAATCTTTTTGCAATTTGCGTTTTACTAATTTGATTTGTGATTCAAATAAAATAAAAAAATCTTTTTCATTAATTTGTGATTTTATTTTTTAAAAAAGTTCCAAATAATAACGGATTTGGTAAATGTAATTTTTATTTTTTTATTGACTCATTTTTAGTAAAATTTTCCATTTACTTCCTCCCCGAGTCCTAATAGCCATCACTCCTTTCGTGCTCTCGATATTATTATATTATTCTTTCAATTTTCATTATCAAGTAAACATTTTTGTAAAAAAATTTACAATTGACCATGCCCCGCATTATGACTAAAATAAATTAAAATTTACAAAAATTTACCTCAAACATGCTCTTTTTTGCATTGACAAATAATCTTTAAAAGCATGCTAAACATTGATAGAGATTCCCCACTGTGATAAAATTTTTTTATGAAAAAGATAGCGTTAATAAGTCACGGTTGTGCAAAAAATTTAGTAGATTCAGAACTTATTTTAGGAGTTCTTGTACAGAATGGTTATCAAATAACTTTAAATGAAAATGAATCAGATACAGTTATTGTTAACACATGTTCTTTTATTTGTGATGCAGAAAAAGAATCTATTCATTCTATTTTAGAAATGGTTCAAGCAGGTAAAAAAGTTATTGTAACTGGATGTCTTGCGCAAAAACATGCAAAAGAATTAAAAGAAGCAATTCCTGAAATTAAAGCTGTGGTGGGAACTACAGACTATGTAAAGATAGCAGAAGTTTTAAAAAATATTGATAAAGAATTTGTAAATGAAGTTAGTGAAAATCCTAATTTTATTTATCCAGAAAATGTAGAACGTCAGCAAATAACAATGGGGGCAAGTTCTTACATTAAGATTGCAGATGGTTGTAATTATCGTTGTGGATATTGTGTAATTCCTTATTTGAGAGGAAATTATAATTCCAGAAAAATGGAAGATATTATTGAAGAAGCAAAAAGCATGGTTAAAAAAGGTGTAACCGAAATTATTTTGGTTGCACAAGATACAACAGGTTATGGAATTGATATTTATAAAAAACCGATGTTACCTGAACTTTTAAGAGAATTAAATAAAATTGAAGGATTAGGTTGGATAAGAATAATGTATGCTTATCCAACAAATATGAGTGATGAGCTTTTAAAAGCTATTGCTGAATGTGAAAAAGTTGTTAAGTATGTTGATATTCCACTCCAACATTCACATCCGGAAATGTTAAAATTAATGAAACGTCCATCATTCGATTATCGTCCGATGATTGAAAATATTAGAAAACTTATACCAAATGTTTCAATAAGAACAGCATTTATCGTAGGATATCCTGAAGAAACCGAAGAACATTTTGAACATCTTTGTGAGTTTGTTAAAGAAATGAAATTTGATAGAATGGGAGTATTCTGTTACTCAAGAGAAAAAGGAACTCCTTCTTATTCTATGAAACCTCAAGTTCCAAAACGGGTTGCAAAAGCTCGTTGGAAAAAGTTAATGGAAATTCAACAGGAAATTTCTAAAGAACGCAATAAGAAATTTATTGGGAAATTAATTCCATGCATCATAGAATGTTATTCTGATGAAGGAGAAGTTATTGCGAGAACTCAATATGATGCACCGGAAATTGATGGAATTGTAAACATCAAAACAGATAAACATGTTGTTCCGGGAGATATTGAACTTGTAAAAATTACCGGAGCAAGTGAGTATGATTTGATTGGAGAAATTTAATCAGATTAGCTTACTTTAAACTTAAAGGGGGCGAAAAAAATATTTTTTCGCCCCCTTATGATTTTGTTATTAAGCACCAATTAATTCTTTAACTTTTCTTCTTTGAATTTTTCTTGTAGCAGTTCTTGGAAGTGGTTTATCCGTAATAGTTATATTAATAGGACGTTTATATGGTGCTAATTGTTTAGAAAGTTTTCTTACTTCATCCTTCAAAACTTTTTCTAATTCTGCACCTTGATATTGTGCTTTTATATGTTCCGCAGGAACAATAACAAGTGCAATATCTTCAGTACCATCTTTTGCACCACCTTCTCTTGCCACTCCAAGCACACAAAGTTCTGCAAATTTATCACTCTTTTCTAAAACAGCTTCAACTTCTTCCGGAAATACTTTTTTACCACCGGAAAGAACAATCATGTTTTTAATACGTCCAGTAATATAAATATTTCTGTTTTCAAGCTTTGCCTTATCTCCGGTATGGAACCAACCTTCTGAATCAATAGCTTCTGCGGTTAATTCCGGTTGATTATGATACCCTTTCATAATTGAAGGACCTCTCAAAAGCAACTCGCCTGTTTCCGCATCAATTTTGCCTTCAAACCCCGGAAGAAGTTTTCCAACAGAACGCAAATCACGATTCCAACCACTATTAAATGCAGCAACAGGACTTGTTTCTGTTAAACCATATCCTTCATATACTTCAATCCCAATTCTACGGAAAAATTTTGCCGTTTCGAAATCATAAGGCGCACCACCTGACATAAATGAACGAAAATGTCCTCCAAAACAGTTATGCAATTTTCTAAACATGATTTTTTTAATCCATCTAAATGGTAAGAATTTTGCCAAGAAAAACTTAATTGGGAAAGTTTTTTGATAGATTTTAGACGAATTTCTTATTTCTGCTTCAAGAGTAGTTTTCATTAATCTCAAAAACGCAGGAACTGAAATCATAAAGTTAATTTTTCTATCTTTGATTATATTTAAAATATCTTTTGGTTTAAGACTTTGAGTATAATAAACCGAAAATCCCATATTCAAGAAAGTCGCAAAACCAACTGTCATTTCAAAAAGATGATTCATTGGCAAAATTGAAAGAATTCTTGTATCTTTTTTAGGAAATATCGGAGCCATAACTGTTTTTAAATCTTTAAGCTGTGCAAGAATATTTCCAAAAGTTGTCTCTACACCCTTTGGATTTCCGGTTGTTCCGGAAGTATAGATAATAAACATCCTTGAATTTTTTGAGCGATGCCTCCATTTGCAAGTATAATTGCACGGAATTGTGTATAAGCTTTGTAATCCGTTTGAAATTGGTTGTTCATCCATTACAATAATGTGTTTTAAAGATGGAATCGCTTTTTGTAATTCTAGAGCTTTTTCAATATAACTTTGTGAAACAAGCATTACAGAAGGCTGACAATCAGAAAGGATTGATGTTAATTCATAAATTGTTAATTTAATATCCAAAGGAACTGTAATCATGCCGGAAATAACAGATGCAAGAACACAAACACCAAATTCCGGTTTTGATTCAGATAATATTGCCATCTTTTCTTCTTTTTGAATTCCCAAATCATTTATTAGATAAGATGCTAATCTTCTTGCCATCAAACCTAAACCGTCATAAGTAAGTTCTCTCCAACCAAAACTTGTTTTCATACCTAATGCAGTTTTACGTGCATAATTATTTGTTTTATCTTCCAATAGTGAAAGTACATTTGTATCTCGTTTTCTCATACCTCTTCCTTAATTAAACTTTTTCTGAATAAACATTATAACAAAAAAAGAGGAAAAAATCCTCTTTTTAATTAAATTTTTTACAAAATTCTATTCATGTAAAACAACTTCACCAGTTTCAAGAGATTTTTTTACATCCATAACTCGTTGATTTGAACTTCCAACCCAATGAATTTTGGTATCTAACAAAGCTTCAACAAATTTACCTTCACAAAGTACATCAATGTCTGCAATATCAGGAATATCTTTTATTTCTTCCCACAAAAATCCGGTATAAAGCCAAATAGTTTTGGTCGGTAATTCTTTGCGAATTTTTTTCATAAGGCGAAAAACTTCTTCTCTATTAAACGGATGTAAAGGATCTCCGCCAGAAAAAGTTATGCCTGAACAATGTGGCTTAGATAAAGCTTCAAATAACTCTTTTTCAGCAGCTTCATCAAAGGGCAAGCCACCTGCTACATCCCAAGTTATAGGATTTTGACAATTATGACAGTGATGTGTACATCCTGAAACCCATAAAACTACTCTTAACCCATCGCCATTTAACATATCATCTTTTGTTATATTGTGATAATTCATTTTTTCCCCAAATCTCCTCTATTCGTCAATTATACATCTAACAAACGATTATTCCAAATTATTTAATTTTTCTTAATAGAAAGAGTAGGCGATAAATTTTCTTTTTTGCTTATTAAAAATCGCAAAGAAATTTACTCTTCTTCCAAGCTCAATACCGCCATGAATGCTTCTTGTGGAACTTCTACACGTCCGATAGCTTTCATACGTTTTTTACCTTTTTTCTGTTTTTCCAACAATTTACGTTTACGAGAAATATCACCGCCGTAACATTTATCTAAAACACTCTTTCTAAGAGCTTTGATATTTGTTCTGGCAATTACTCTTCCACCAATCGCAGCCTGAATTGGAACTTCAAACATTTGTCTTGGAATAATTGTTTTCAGTTTTTCGGTTAATTTTTGCCCGATATAATATGCATTATCCTCGTGACAAATTACAGAAAGAGCATCGACTACTTCTCCTGCAAGCATAACATCTAGTTTAATAAGTTTAGAGCGTTTGTAATCAACAAATTCGTAATCCAAACTTGCGTAACCTTTTGTCCGTGATTTCAATTGGTCATAAAAATCTGTAATAACTTCGCTCAAAGGTATATGATAAATCAAATCAACACGAACTTTATCAAGATAATTCATGTTAATAAAAATTCCTCGCTTTGTTTGGCATAAATCCATCAAAGTTCCAACATAATCATTTGGAGTAATAATTGAAACTTTTACATAAGGTTCTTCAATATAATCTCTATATTGTGCAGCTGGAAGGTTTGCAGGGTTATCAATATCAACAATTTCTCCGTTTGTTTTATGTACTTTATAAATTACAGACGGAGCAGTCGTAACGATTGATAAATCATACTCCCGTTCCAAACGTTCTTGAGCAATTTCCATGTGAAGCATGCCCAAAAAACCGCAACGGAATCCAAAACCCAACGCAGAAGATGTTTCCGGCTCAAATGTAATTGAACTGTCTGAAAGCTTAAGTTTTTCCAAAGCTTCTTTTAACTCATGGTAATCTTCATTATCAACAGGATACATGCCGGAAAATACCATTGGCAAAGCTTCTTTATACCCTGGGAGTGGTTCTGTAGAAGGATTTTCAACATTTGTAACTGTATCACCTACAAAACGGGTAATTTCTTTGATTGAACCTGCAAAATATCCAACATCCCCACAGATTAGTTCATCTACTTGAACTCTGTTTGGTGTCAAATATCCTAATTCAACAATTTCGTATTCTTTACCTGATGCCATAAATCGAACTTTATCACCAAGTTTCATTTTGCCATCCATAATTTTAAAGAAACAGAGAGTTCCTAAATATGGGTCATAGGCACTGTCAAACACGAGTGCTCTAAGGGGTTTTTCTGTAGTATCTACAGGTGGTGGAACAAAGTCAACAATAGCTTCCAAAACATCAGGAATACCCAATCCTGTTTTTGCAGAAACAGGAATCGCCATTGAAGTATCAATTCCCAAAATCTCTTCAATTTCTGCTTTAACTCTTTCTACATCAGCAGATGGAAGGTCTATTTTATTAATAACAGGAATTATTTCCAAGTTTTGTTCAATCGCCATATAAACATTGGCTAAGGTTTGAGCTTCAACCCCTTGAGTTGCATCAACAATTAACAAAGCTCCCTCGCAAGCAGCCAAAGAACGAGAAACTTCATAAGAAAAATCAACGTGCCCAGGGGTATCAATCAAGTTAAAAATATATTTTTCTCCGTTTTTTGCAGTGTAATTCATTCTCGCAGCATTTAATTTAATTGTAATACCACGTTCACGCTCAATATCCATTGTATCCAATAATTGAGCTTGCATATCACGCTCTGCAATTGTTCCTGTTGCCTCCAAAAGTCTGTCTGCCAAAGTTGATTTACCGTGGTCAATATGCGCTATGATACAAAAATTTCTTACATTATCTCTATGCTTCATTCTTTATTTCCGTTTCTGTTTTAATTTCTTCCGGTTGTCTTAATTCCGGCTGTGTATCTTCATTATTATCAAAAATATGTTTAACTTTATATTTTAAAGTTTGTTTTTCTGTTTCAAAAGCTTCTTGCTCAGCTATTGCTTCTTCAATATTTGTAGCTGTTGAACCTTCAATGGGTTCTGGCAGTGAATTTACATAATCAATAGCTGTCTGATATTCCGTTTGTCCGGCAAGCCACTTAAATGATTTTACCAAAGTCAAAGGTTTTGCAACATCCCCTCTAACTACGATTTGAAATTTGGTAGCAGCATTATCAATATAAGAGTTTGAAAAACTTGGCAATAATTCAAGTTCTTCTTCTGGAACCATTTCACAGAATATTGAAAATGCTTTTGCTGTAACCACATTTAAGCTTGCTGCGCTATTAAGTAAATTAGCAGGGTTTATTGCTCCTAAAGGTCCAAGCAAATTAGAAACAAGTGAAGCCATTCTTGCTCGAACTTTCATATCACAAGCATTTCTAAGCAAATCGAATTCCCCGAAAATATGCAAACTCAAGATGTTTCCTAATGAAGTTACAGGATTAAGATAGCATATTCCGTCGTTGAAGTTTAAACTTCCTTTTAATTCTGAAAAATGAGTAGTATCAATTGTTAAAAGTCCGCTAATCATTCCTCCGATTGCAGTTTGGAAGAATTGAGATTCTCGAATATTTTCAGCTAAAATCAAGTTTTCTAATTTTGCAAATGGTCCGAATTGTCCGTCTTTTACTACAAAATTAACATTTCCCTTAAGACTTTTCATTTGTTCCTCAAGAGTCAAACCACTCAATGAAATTTTTGCGTTAAAATCAGCTGTTCCGCTAAGAGTATCCTTCATAGCACAAGCATCCAGCATTGCTTTTTCAACATCAATATTTTTACCGTTTACATCAATATCAAGTAACATTGAAATAAGATTTACTCCGATATTACCGTTAATTTGACCGTTAAACGCATTAGTTCTCAAATTATGCAAACGAAAAATATTGTTATGCAAAGATATTCTGCTTGTTGTATTTCTTAAATCAATATTACCCGTAATTATTCTTGCAAAATCAATTCTTCCGTTATGAATTACAACAGGAATATCAGCAGGAGTTAAATTTGTAGTTGCTTGAGTTGTTGTTGCAGGTACATATTTCATTGCACGATCTGACACAACCATTACTCTGTCAAGATTAAAATATCTTGAAGAAATATTAGAGTTTAAAATATTAAATACTGATGACGGAATCAAACTAAATGTTGTTTTAGTCTGAATATCAGAACCGTTAAGGATAAGGTCATCTACGTTAATATCAGCTTCGTGTCCTCTGAATTTAAGTTCAAATTTTCTTAAATCAAGAAGTAATTCAGGAATAGAAAGATTTTTAATCTCGAAACCACCACGCATTCTTGGAGAAGAAGTTTCTCCAAAAATATAAGCTTTTCCGTCAAGTTGATAACTTGAATTAGGAAATGCAAAAATCTTGCCATTTAATGTTTTTGGAAACATTATTTTGATTAAATTAATTCTATTTCCTTCAATCGTACCGTCAATATCGGAAATAGTATCATAATTGATAATTTCTTTTCCTTTTTCATCAACAGTTACGTTTCTTATACTTAAACCAGTATTTTTAATTTTGATTCTATTTCCTTTAAAATCAACAACTGCTTGCAATGAAGTATCTTGGTCTTTCAACTCGTTATAATCTACAGGTGTAATAAAATTATATCTGTCAGCCAGAGCTTGTGCAAAAAGGGTTTGTTTTTTACCATTTCCGTCAAAAGAAAGTTTTACAGGAATAGAACCTGCACTATGAATAAACGGTTTGAATTCTTTTCCAATAAGTTTAATAATATCATCAGTCGAGATATTTCCTTTTGCATTAAAACTTAGTGATTTAAGTTTTTCAAAATCAAGAATTTCTCCTGAGTAAGTAATTGTTGAATTATCATTAAAATTAATTTTATTTTCTTTAACAATTAAATTTTTATCAGCAATTTCAAGTTCAAACAAAGGAATTGAAATTGAAGAATTTGTTTTAGGCAAACTTGCAGTCAAATCTTCATTTTTCAAATTTCCTTTAAGTTCTTTCGAATTACAGAAGAATTCTCCAGTAAATTTTTTATTTAAAATTACAAAATTACCGGCTTTATCTCCAATATTTAAATTATCTAATCCGATTTTGGCAGTTGCAACAGCTTTTTTAAGTTTTCCGTTCAAACCAAGCTCAAGAGTTGTATTTCCTGATTTGAAGTTATATGCATTTCTAATTTCTTTCGGTGCGAATGCGTTAAACAAAACAGGAAGAGGAACTTTATCTGCTTTAATGGAAATATCAGCCACAGATTTTTCATCAATTCTTCCGTCAATAGCTACATTAGAATTATTCACTTTTAAACTGGAATCTTTGATATCTAAAATATTATTATCTAAAATTAGATTTATATTTGTATCAGCTAAAACTTTTCCAACACCTTTTACACTAATTCCTCCGTTTTTAACAATAATTGAACCGTTTGAACGAAGTTTTTTGAAATTAGTTTTGATTTGGCAATCAGCTTTCAAATCTCCTGTTGCACTGATTCTATCTAATTCATTGTAAATAGATAAAGAATCTAAAAACGCCTTTGTTAAAATCAACATGTCATTGAATTTGATATCAGCAGTTTTAATTATCATATCCATTTTAGGATGTGAACTGTAATTTAATTTTCCTAAAAGTGTTATATTTTGGTCTTTTGCAGGATAAATATTTGTATCTAAATCAACTGTTTGACCAAAAGTTTTTGCTCTCAAATAAGATTCAGGAAGATTCAAATGAGCAACCTTCATTGTGATATTTTCAATATTGAAATAGCCGTAAGAATTAATAATCCCATTACTGTTGTTAATTCTGAGATTTGTATCAAGATTTGCTTTCAAATCATAATTTCTATACATTTCAACAGGGTTAATAAACGGAATGTCAATTCTTTCAGCAGGATCATCTTCTTCGTCCAAGGCAGGAGCCGGAGGAGGAAGGAATGTATTAATATTTACATTTGCAGTAATATTTTTATTTTCATCACTAAATAATTCAGCATAAGTTTTAACTTTCACTCTTTTTCCGTTGAAATATCCGGCATGAAGCTCTTCTCCTGCAAGTTTCAAATAATGACCTGATTTTAAATCACTTGCCAAAATTTTATAATTTTTTAAAGTTACATTCGGAACTTTTATTCTTATCCAAGCTGGATTAAACCAAGATTTTTCTTGTTCTACTTGTCCAACTTTTTCAAGTCTTTGTTCTTTTCCCTTATTTAAAATATCTTCAACAAGTTGCATAACTTTAAACTGATTATTGGCAATTTCAAGATTAATAAAAGGATTGTCAAGTTCTAAACAAGAAACTTTTGCAGTTAAAATAAATAAACTTGGAAGTGCAATTCTGGTTTTAAAGTTATCAGCTGAAAAAAGAACTGAATCATCTGGAAGTTTAACTATGATATTATCAGCTCTTAAACCTGCTCCTAAAAGTGGCGTAGTGATAATTTTAGCATTT
The DNA here is from genome assembly GCA_964531425.1 of uncultured Vampirovibrio sp. GTDB lineage: Bacteria > Cyanobacteriota > Vampirovibrionia > Gastranaerophilales > Gastranaerophilaceae > CAG-196. The sequence goes on from CAZHEI010000020.1 coordinate 20,603, forward strand.
TCAAAATCAACAGAAAGATTTGCTTGTTCTTTTGCAATTTTTTGAACTTCAGGCTTAAATTTGTTTACATCAATCGCATTGGGTAAAACAAACAAAAAACTTAAATAAGCTAATGTTGCTATTCCTAACACGCTAAATCCAAATATTTTCCAATTTTTATTCATTTTACAATCCCCTTTTTAATAAATATTCTATCATGTAAATAAATAGAATTTGCAGAGAAATTAAAAATTCATTCTATCTTCTTTTTGTAAATAATTTGTAATATTTAAGCAATTTTTCCGGCAAAAAATACTTTATATTATTAAGAAATGTGGTAGTAATAAGGTGTTGGTATAATGACAATACAATCAATTACAAATCAATATAATTCAGAAAAAATTCCTGAAATAATGAAAGATTATCAGAATATTAAAATTTGTGCATGCAATAAAGAGCAAAAATGTTCTGATGATAAAGATTCCATTTTTAAATATGACATTGATAAAAAGATATCAAACAATGACCATATATGCGCTAAAGCAATGTCAACAATTGCGATTTTGAATGGTCCAACAAATATGAGTGATGTTTTTTCAGCTTATAAACAAATTAAATCTAAATTCAAAGATAAAATGCCTGATGGTTACGATCCAAAAATTGCGCAACATCCTGCCTCTTTCTTTCGTGGAACAATTTTACATGAATACTTGAATCCGAATTCTGAAAAGTGTATTGATAAGAAGTTAGCGAAATATGTAATTGAGAATGATATAAGCCTTCGTGATACTAAATTTGGGAAATGGGTATTAGATAAGCTTAGCATTACTCAATCAGCTCAAGTCGATACCAAAGTAAAAAGTTTACTGCATACATGTAATATTCCCAATTATATTAAAGCTTACTCCTTTAAATCCAAAAATTCGTTTGGAGATCTAACGGCTCGAGCATTAACAAGAACTTCAAAATATGGAACTTATGTATTGGGTGGCATTGGTGCATTGCATGTAATACATCAAGTAGCTGATGGTAAAAATATTTTTAAAGAAACAGCAAAAACGGCTCTTCAAGTAGGAACAACTCTAGCTGGAATTGGATATCTAGGTGCAATTGGTTACAAACATTTTGGGACCCTAGGTTCATTAACAGGAATTGCTATGGGAACTGGATTAGGGACATTAGTTCCAGAACAGGTATTCTCTAAGGAATAAATTTTTTAATAAAATCTATTGATAATTCAAATCCTTTCCATTCAGGAATGAGTTTTTTTATAGCCTCAATTGTATCTAGTGCATCTTGAGGGTGCATATCGTGCCAACATACTTTCATTTCTATTTGAGTTAATACTTCTCCCGAAAGTCCGATGCCTCTTTTAATATCTTTCTTTGCCCACTGATAATATTTTTGATTCACAGCTTGAAAATTTGTTTGGTTTGATATTGGATTTATTAACATAACACACTCCTTGCAAGAATTATAGCATAAATAAAAACGTTTAGAACAATTAGTCTCTAAACTCATAACCAGCTATTTTAGATTGGGTGCAAAAAATTGCACCCTACTCGCTTCAGGCTTAAATTTGTTTACATCAATTACATTCGGTAAAACAAACAAAAAACTTAAATAAGCTAATGTTGCTATTCCTAACACGCTAAATCCAAATATTTTCCAATTTTTATTCATTTTACAATCCCCTTTTTAATAAATATTCTATCATGTAAATAATTTCCATAATAATTAAATTTTTGCTATAATAACTAAAAATGGGGAGGGATACGATATGGAATTGGAAAAAATTAGGAAAATTGATGCAGATGTTGCAGAACATATAGAAGAAGAGCTGGAAAGACAACAAACGACGATTGAATTAATTGCATCAGAAAATTTTACTTCTGAAGCAGTTATGGCAGCTTGTGGAACAGTTTTGACTAACAAATATGCAGAAGGAAAACCTCACAAACGTTATTACAATGGTTGTGAAGTTGTTGATAAAATTGAAGAATTGGCACAAAAACGTGCTTGTGAAATTTTTGGAATGGCACATGCTAATGTTCAACCACATTCCGGCGCACAGGCAAATATGGCAGTGTTCATGGCAGTTTTGAAACACGGAGATAAAGTTCTTGGTATGGATTTGTCAAACGGCGGACACTTGAGCCACGGCTCTCCTGTAAACTTCTCTGGATTATTTTTTGATGTAAAAAGTTATGGAGTTGATTCAGAAGGTAATATTGATTATGAAGATGTTCGCAGAATAGCACTTGAACATAAGCCAAAACTAATTATTTGCGGAGCTTCTGCTTATTCAAAAGTTATTGATTTCAAAAAATTTAGAGAAATTGCAGACGAAGTTGGAGCATATTTGTTAGCAGATATTGCTCATATTGCAGGGCTTATTGCAGGAGGTCAACATCCATCACCTGCGGGTTATGCTCATTTTGTAACAACAACAACTCATAAAACGCTAAGAGGTCCTCGTGGCGGTATTATTATGTGTGATGAAGAATTTGCACTTCAAATAGATAAAGCCGTTTTCCCAGGAATTCAAGGTGGACCGCTGGAACACATCATTGCAGGAAAAGCAGTTGCTTTAAAAGAAGCTATGCAACCTGAATTCAAAGAATATGCAAAACAAATTGTTAATAATGCAAAAGCTTTAGCACAAGGTCTTATTGACAATGGTATGCAACTTGTTGGCGGAATGACAGAAAATCATTTGATGATTCTTGATTTGCGCAACACTGGTAAAACAGGAAAAGATATGGCAAATGTCCTTGAAAGAGTCGGCATTACTGCTAATAAAAATACTGTTCCAAATGACCCTCAAAGCCCATTTGTAACAAGTGGTATCAGACTCGGAACTCCTGCGATGACAACAAGAGGATTTAAAGAAGACGATATGAGAGAAGTTGCTAGAATTATTGCAGAAGCCATCAAAAATTCTGATGATGAAAAAGCATTAGAACAATTGAGAGCAGATTCATTAAAACTTTGCAAAGCTCATCCGTTGTATACTAAATAAAAATGTAGGTCGGGTTTACAAACCCGACTGTAAAATAGATTGCCACGAAAATCTTTGATTTTCTCGCAATGACAATAGTTCGTGGGTCGGATTTACTAATTCGACAATATAAAAGGTAAATTATGATAATACAATTAAATCAAGCACACATAATCGGAGCATGCATTTCTTACTTGTTAGGAGTGTTTATTGTTCCGTTTGTAATCGATTTTTCACAAAAAGAAGGACTTGTGGATGTTCCTAATGAAAGAAAAATTCACAAAGCACCGATTTCAAGACTAGGAGGAATTGCAATTTGGTTAAGCACAATGCTTACATTCCTGTTTCTGGTCTTATTGAGTTACTATCCTTATGGTAGTTTGCTTTCAGGAATTCTTTTAGGTGGTTCTTTAATGTTCTTATTGGGATTGGTAGATGACATTTACAATCTTGATGCGAAATTTAAACTTGTAATTCAGCTTTCAATTGCAACTATTGTTTATCTTTTAGGGGTGAAAATCGATACAATATTTAATCCGTTTGGGAGTGCAATTAATTTGGGAATTTTCTCATATCCAATAACCATTCTTTGGATTGTAGGAATTTCTAATGCGGTAAACTTTATTGATGGAGTTGATGGTTTAGCAGGTTCTGTTATTACCGTAAATTCAGTAGCTTTGGCACTTGTTGCAGTTGCAATGACTCCTGCTCAACCGATTACAGCTTTGATTGCATTTATTCTTGCCGGCTCTATGCTTGCATTTTTAACTTTTAACTTTAATCCTGCAAAAATATTTATGGGAGATTCCGGAGCTTTATTCTCAGGATTTTTACTTGCAACATTATCAATTGCCGGAGTTATGAAAGGTGCAACTTTAGCCATTTTATTACCATTTTTGGTTTTGGCAGTTCCTATTATGGATATAACTTATTCAAGTTTAAGACGAATTATGAAGGGAACATCTCCATTTGTTGCAGATGCAGAACATATTCACCACAAATTATTAAAAGCCGGTTTTTCACAAAAAATAACAGTTGCGATTTTAACATCTGTAGCTGTTGTTGGAGGAGCTATTGCAACTTATTTTACCGGAGTTTTAAAACACTATTTTATTTATATTGCGGTTCTAATTTCTATAATGATTGTTTTAAGCATAATTAGTGTTTTAACAAAACCACACAATGAAACAGAAAAACAAGAAGAGGGGTAAATGTAAGGGTCTGGCGTGTAACTATCGGCTTCCTGTCAGTACGAGAAAATCGTCTTTTGTTTTACTTCCAAATTTGTAGTTTTAACTACAGACTGAATGTATTTACCTCGCCGTGGCAATCCAGTTTCAACAATTGAAAATTGAAAGCGGAAAGTGGAAAATTGTTACGGAGTTTTTCAATAAAAAATCTGTAATATCTTATTAACTTATTCACCTATTCACTCATTCACTTCAACTCCAATTCACAGCTCACGATTCACTAAATCCTGTAACAACTTATTTACTTATTCACTTTTGGAAAAGTTTAGTAAAGTCAACCTACACCTACACACAGTATTTGAATAGTCAAAGCGGCTGGATTTTTAAATCCAGCCGCTTCTTTGTAGTGTGTGTGTGTGAATTATTAAACTCCTGCAGGTTTCTTTTGTTGATTAGCCCCAGGAATAGCTTGCCAATTAGCAGCCATAATTTTCTTAAATGATTTAAGAGCTGTATCTTCAAGTTCGCCCAATTCTTCAGCTTCCATAATTAATTCACGAAGAGGAAGAAGAGCTCTTTGGTCACGAAGAACAC
>CAZHEI010000021.1:0-24457 GCA_964531425.1 uncultured Vampirovibrio sp.
TAATCGAAACAGTTGAAAAATCAGTTGCTAAAGGTAAAAAAGTTACTTTAGTTGGATTTGGTACTTTCGAACCACGTAAGAGAGCTGCTAGAAACGGTAGAAACCCTCAAACTGGTAAAGAAATCAAAATCCCTGCTAAAACAGTTCCTGTTTTCTCAGCTGGCAAAAAATTCAAAGAAGTTGTTAACGGCAAATAGTTAGTAACGGACCGAATTTAAAAAAGGACCTATTCTTCAACTAAAGAATAGGTCTTTTTGATTAATTATGTACAATAAACAATTTGCATTACTTTTCCATTCCATACCCTGTAAACCTCTTTGTATTTGTAACCACTATCGTTAACTAAATTATATTGCTCAAGATATGGATCATTGTCCATTTTATACCAAGTATAATCAGTATAGCTACCTAGACTTATTCTAGCCATGGGGTTTTCAATTTCATTGGGGGTTTTACCACCATTTACAACTTCAGCATACCCAGTAGCAATCCAATATTTTTGTGGATAAGGTCCATCCGTTTGAGTAACATTGTAATTCTTATACAATTCAAGAAAATCCTCTAAAGAACTAATATTTGTATGAAATACTGCCATTGCACCAGTACCACCAGCATCGTAAAAGAAAGCTTCTGGATTTTCAATAGTCATAAAGTCCCTGGTTGAAGATGTTTTAACCATTTTTTCTAATGGTTTTACTCTATCTATATCATCTAAATTTGCCACTAATGTTTGAAAATTCTCTTCATCCACTTTTCGAAAATTAGCTCTACTTAACAAATACTCTTGCCCTTTTTCATCCGAAATAACAACTTTTCCATCGGAAGAAATCATAAGCTTAAAACGATCTGGATTTTTACAATTTGTTGAATAGAAACAATTATTTCCATTTTCGACCCCATCAACATCAAAATATACATCAGTTTGATAGGTTGCTGTCGTATCTGAAATACTACTTAGCGTATCTACCCAAAAAGCGATTCCATTTTGCGCAACAAATGACACTTTTCCACTATTCGGAGTCACATTACAATTTGGATTACCTGAATTCATCGTCGTTGCTAAAAATTTACAATATTTTTCTTTTCCTGAATATTTAACATTATCAATTTCCACTTCTTGATTATTTACAAATGGATAATTTTTATAAATAATATCATCATTTTCATTGGTTATTGGAAATAAAGTTTGATTAGTAGCAAAATCCTGTGTCGCAGAAATAATCGAATCATAAACTTTTAAAAACAGTACTTTATTTTTATCTGGTACGAATTTATTTGCCAATGGGACAAAAATTGCAGCAATAATACCAACAACTGCTAAAACTATTATGACTTCTGCTAGAGTTAATGCTTTGTTTTTCATAGTTCCTCGCTATTCTTATTTATTAATCAACAACTAATCGTGCAACATAACTAGTATTATGTTGCACAATTAACTTTTGAACAAATCGCCCTTAATTCGCTAATAGTGGTAGTTTTCACTCTATTTAAATCTAACATAGCTCTGAAAAAAGTTTTTTCTTTGAAAAATATACAATACGAACTTAGAAACACAAATGAGCTTTTATTTCTCACAACTTTTATTCCTCATCTATCGCTCAAATGCTTTCATTCTCCCACGATTACTTCCTTAGCATAGTAGACATTGAAATTAAAAGGTTCACAAAAGTAATGTAAAATGTTATAATGAGTTTGTGCAACATAATACTAGTTGTGTTGCATATTTTTGTGTTTTAAATCATTTCTGATAGACTATTATTTCAAGCTATTGTTTTTATATTTTTGCGTTATAATCAATAATTATGGATATGGAAAAGAAAAACTATCGCAAAATAACTGTAGCAGAAATGGCTCCCCATATTCACAGCTTTGGATATGGAGAGAATAAAACAACAAAAATTCTGGATTGGCTCAGCAACTGGATAACAATTTCCCTTGAATGCGGGAAAATCCAACCATATGATTTGTTGCCAACAAAAGCAGATTTGGCATGCCATATTTGCGTAAGCCAAGGCACAATACAAAATGTTTTTCGACTACTTGAAGATAAAGGTTTTGTAGAATCCAAACAAAGAATTGGAACTTATATAAAAGACTTCCACCAAGAAACAAAAATAGAAAAACTTACATCAAAGCGAGAATTATCAATTGAAATAATAAAGAAATATCTTGAAGAAAATAATTACCAAGAAGGAGATATTTTAATTCCGGCAAGACAATTGTCTCTGCAAACAGGGATTCCAAATACTACACTTAGGATGGCAATAACAAATCTCGTTTCAGTCGGGATTTTAAAAAAAGAAGAAAACCACTTTATTGTCACAAATACTGATTTCCAAGTAAATAAAATTTCAATCAAAACACTTGCTGAAAAAATCGCAGATAAACTTCAAAAGTATATTACAGAAAATTACAAAGAGGGAGATAAAATACCTGCTAATAGTGAATTATCACAAAAATTCAAAGTCAGCATAAAAACTATTCATGATGCAATTAAGCTATTAGCAAAAGAAGGTTTTGTATGCACCAGAAGAGGACAATATGGAACTATTGTTCTTGGAAAATCCGACAGATACCAAAATGAAACATATTTTTATGAAAAATTTGAACAAAAAATTCAACAATATATTACTGAGAATTGCCAAATCGGAGACAAATTACCGGCAATAAGAGAATTAGCTCAGTTTTATCAAACAAGCGAAAAAACGATTAAAAAAGCTTTGGATAATTTGGCAGAAGATGGATATGTAACATTTTCCAGAGGTCGCTATGGCGGAACTTTTGTAACAGATATTCCTCAACCATCAGGCGAATCTTATAAATGGCTGGCAATTAGTACAGACTACGTTTCTAATTAATTACAAACCTATAAAACCCTGTACTTGCTATATAATACCACTTGAAATGTGGTAAAATCGTGGTATTATAGTCATGTAGAATAAATATAAGGAGACAAAATTATAGCTAACGAAGATAGAAGCGCAAATAAGGGCGCAGGCAAGGATAAACCGCTTATAAATGAAAAAATTAGAGCAAAGGAAGTACGACTAATCGACGAAAACGGAAACAACCACGGTATTGTTCCAACATCTCAAGCTTTGCGAATGGCTGAAGAAGCAGAGTTGGATTTGGTAGTTATCAGTCCTAATCAAGCACCTCCGGTAGCTAAAATTTTGAACTATGGTAAATATAAGTACGAACTTGAAAAAAAAGCAAAAGAAGCTAAGAAGAAACAACATGTTGTTGATATTAAAGAAGTAAAAGTTCGTTATAAAATTGATACTCATGATTATGAAGTTAGATTAAAAAATATTAGAAAATTCATCTCTCAAGGAAATAAAGTTAAAATTGTTGTTATGTTGAGAGGACGTGAAATGCAACATTCTGGTTTAGCAGTTGAACTAGCTGACAGATTTATTGCTGATTTAGCAAATGACCCAATTACGGTTGAAAAGAAACCTAAAGTTGAAGGGCGTAATGTTACAGCATGGCTAGCACCTTCAGGTAATTAAAAAAAAGAGCTTGATTAATATTTTTGAGCAGATATAATAAAATAAGTGCTGGGAAAGCTTAGCAAATAAAAAGAATAAATATGCCGCAATAGCTCAGTTGGTAGAGCAAGGGACTGAAAATCCCTGTGTCCTTGGTTCAATTCCGAGTTGCGGCATATTTTTTTGTCAATAATAGCAAGGGTTTCAGCCTTTGCTATTTTGTTACAACAATTTCAAAATAAAATTTGTAGCGTGCGTTTATACGCACGAAATACTTTTTCTCAAATTGTGTGTCGGTTTATAGACTAAATAATTGATAAGTCAATTTTGAGTATTTTGAATTCGGTGCAAAAAATTGCACACTACGTGCTGAGTGTAGATTTACAAACAATTTTAATAAATATTTATTTACAATTGATGCAAAAAATTTTTTTACGGTTTTTATTAATAATATGAATTTAACAATCTTACCTCAACAAAATTACAATCCAATATTTGGAACAAAAAATATTCCGATTACAGAATTGGAAATGCTACTTCAAAAAGACAAATCGACCGCTCAAATTGCTCGTAAATATGGTGTTACTGTTAAAACTATTTTGAACAGAATAAAAGAATCTGGGTTGCAATTGCCGTCAGAAAGACTTAGAGAACGATTTAACAATGAAGCTCTACCTTTATTAGAACAAGGAGTATCATTTGCAAATATTCGAAAACTAACCGGTATAAAAGAGCAGTATTGTAGAAATTGGGTCAAAAACAATTCTTTGCCATCACAAAAAATTTTATTTAATAATCATTTAGAAGAGCTTTTTAATTCTAATTATACCGACGAACAAATCGCAGATATTTTATGTGTAGAAGTAATGACCGTAAAAAAAAGACGAGGGACTCTGGGATTAAAGAGAAAAAACGGTCGTCCTGCCAATAAAATTGATTGGTCAATAGTTCTTGATATGTTTAAAAACGGGAAAACGGCAAACCAAATTTCAAAAGAATTACAAATAAGTTTAAAATTATTATCTAATAAAATAAAAGAATTAAGTGGTACTACGCCTAAAAAAATGGAGATTGAGTTTAAAAGAAACTTTATAAACGAAAGACTTTCTAAAGGTGACAGTGTTTCAACTATCGCCGAAAAATTAAACATCAGAAGAGAACCCTTATATAAATTTATACAAAAGTACCTTCCTGAATGGGTTAATTCAAAGAAAATATAATTCAGTCTACAAGATGCCAAAAATTGAACCAAATTAACTTTGTTGAGGTAGAAACTCCAACTTACACCATAAAACATTTTTAGTTTATAATTTATGTGAAAAAACATAGAATTGTAATTGGATGTGAAACATGAACAGATTAACAACAACCTTTAGGGCGTTTAAATATAGAAATTTTAGATTATTTTTTCCGGGGCTTGCAATTAGTCAAATTGGAATCTGGATTCAAAATATTGCAATAAGTTGGATTGTATACGATATAACAAAGTCCCCTTTAACAATGGGAACTGTAATGTTTTTTAATGCAATACCTCTTTTTGTGTTAACACCTTTTATGGGAGTTTTAGTAGATAAATATAACCGACATAAATTACTGTTTTTGGTACAAATACTTTTTGCAGTACAAGCTCTATTGATGACATTAATCACAATGAGTGAACAGATACAGCTGATAAATATTATTTTATGTGGAGTGCTTTTGAATTGCGTAGCATCACTTGATGCACCTTTAAGACAATCTACATTTGTTTTGTTGGTAGATGATAAACAAGACTTACAAAATGCAATTACGCTAAATGCATCAATGTTTAATATTGCACGTTTTATTGGTCCGGCAATAGGAGGTTTATTGATAGCATATACAAATATTACATTTTGCTTTTTTATAAATTTTTTGTGTATTTTACCAAATATTTTTCTTGTAAAAATGATGGAAATCAATGATAACAAAAGTATCGAAGTTAAAAATGAAAATATATTTGACGGATTAAAGATTGGAATGGAATATGTGTTACATAATCCTCAAATTCTTTTATTGCAAATTTATCTTGCAATTTTTTGTTTATTAATGCTTGCTTATCCAATATTAATGCCAATTTATACGGTTGAAGTTTTAAAAAGCAATGCTCATATACTGGGTTATATTTTAGGAGCAGTTGGTGTTGGGTCTTTGATTACATCTTTGCTTCTTTCTTCCAAAACTACAATTAACGGCATGAAAAGAATTTTATATCTGGGGTGTTTATCCATCTGCTTGGCATATATTACTTTAGGATTTATCCATAATATATATTTAACGATGATTATTATGTTTTTTGCCGGTGTTGGTTTGACTTGTGTTACGTCCCCTCAAAATATTCTTTTACAAAATATTGTGGATGAAGAAAAGCGAGGAAGAGTTATGAGTATAAACACTTTGTGTTATATGGGCACAATTTCACTAAGTAGTTATTTATGTGGAATCTTAGCTCATAATTTTGGCATAAAAGATACTTTTATAATTTTAGGAATAATTATGTTATTAACCGGCAGTTTTTTAAGTTATACAATGTCGAAATTTAATTATGGCAAATAATATTTGTAGTAAATTAACTCAAAAAGACCAATATAAATTGGTCTTTTTGAGTTAATTATTTAAACAGCTCTAAAATCTATTATATTTACAATGAAAAATCAGGTTCTGCCGGTAAGATGTTTGGAATATTATTTACCCATTTTTTAGCATCCTCATTTGGCTTTGTCCAGTTCATTGAAACTAACCCTCTTTGAACCCAAAGTAACTCTTTAAAGAAATCGTATTGAGAGTTCAAAGCATCAATTTTAGCCTGAGTGTAAAGGTGTTGAGCATCAACCAATTGGTTAATCGGAGATTCCCCTCTCAAATACCTTTCTTTAACCATTTGATAGTTTTCGCCTTCTGCGAACATAGCTTTATAAGATTTTTCTATCATAAAGTATTTTGCAATAGCTCTATTTACAACAGAACGAACATTCATTTCAAGTTCTGTATTTACTTGTTCTAAGTACATGTTAAGTTCATTCAATTCCGCTTTGCAACGAGCGATTTCTGCGACCTTTGTACCACCTTCAATTGGTTTCCATTGAGCTGCAATAAATACTCTACCATAGTTTTTATCAAGCAGATTCCCCCAGTAACCCATTGGAGCGAAACCGTATTGTAGTTTATTCATTGCATCCTTATTGTACGCTTCGTATGGCAAGTTTCTATCAAATTGAGTTCCATACTCAACTGATAGTTTTGCATTCGGCATTACAAATTTTTGGGCATAATTAGAAATTTCTGCTTTTTTCATTGCAATTGCAGCTTTTAGCTTAGCTGTTTCAGGTGACATATAGATTACCTGTTCAACAAGCATATCAGTAAATTTATCCAATTTTTCAGGGGTTCTCACGTGGTCAATAATATGAATATCTGACGTGAAAAACGCTGGGTCTTTAGCTGTAAGCGGAGCTAAATCAAAAACTTCTTTTTGGTCTTTAAACAAAATTTTGTTAATTTGAACTTTAATGTTTCTAAAATCAGCTTTCATTTCTAAAAGTCGTTTTTCAGCTTCACTTACTTCCCCTGCCCATCTTAGCACTTCTTCAGTTCCACACTTGCCAGCATGCTGACGAACTTTTGCAATTGCAAGATTTTCCCTTGTTTCTTGCAAATATTCTTCCTGAACATTAATTATATTTTGGAACACAAGAGTTTCAATATACAAATTTCCGAGTTGATGTCCCATATTTGCTTTTGTTAAAGCTTCTTCCGCTTTATCAAATTTCAACTTTTTATGTTTTACAATAATATTTGTAACCAAATCTGGCGCATAAATCATTTGATCCATACCAACAATAAATTGTCCGGCTCTGGTTGGAACATCAGAATATGAATATGCATAATCTTTATTAAATGTTTGGTAGCCCAAATCTAATCTTAGAGTTGGCAAGTATTTTAGATAAGCACCTGTAGTTGCTCTTCGAGCAGCTTTTACAAGTTGTTGCTTTCTTGCAATATCAAGGTTTTGTTCTTCTAAAGTATTTAGAACAGATGTTAAATCATATTTAGCAATTGGTTTATGCGAAATTATTTCACAGTTATTCAAAAGTCTCAAAGGTGCACTATAACCCAATTTCTCTCCTGTATCAGAGTTATAGAAAATAATTTCATCATCATAGAACGGAATTTTTTCAGTTTTAACTTTGTTTCCGTGTAAAACCCCATGAATATTGAAAGATGTTGCTTCTGCTAATTTTTTATCCAAATCTCTTGTTGAAGTACCAAGAAGTGCTCCTAAATCAACATCTTCTCGTCCAATACCGGAGAATGACGGCAATTTTTTATCATTAATATAACTATATAATTCTTTTTTCTCTTCTGTTGAAAGATTGAACAATGGTGTAACAAATACAGAATCCACGTCTGACGGAATTTTGCTCAAAGAAGCTTTTACATTTGAATTTACCGGAATAACTACAAAATCTAAATCACAGTCTTTTTCTTGTAATTTTTTTGCAATAATCTTTTGCCAATCTTTTTGTGTTTTATAAAAATTTTCGTTCATAAGAACAGCTGTTTTGTGCTGTGTTGGAACAAGTTTTTTGAATAAAACAAAATCTTTTACATATTGTTGAATCGGGTTGAAGAAATCTCCTCCCAAATCTCTAAGACCATATTGGTCAATTGTTACAACGAACTTATTCTTATTAGTTTTTTCTGAATAGTAATTACTACTCATATAACCCATAGAAATAACCATCATCGCTCTGGATTTCAAAGCCTTGTCAGAAGCTTCTTTTACACTTTCTTCCGTCCAATTTCCTGTATAAACTAAATCAGCAGGAAATGCAGCTTTATAATCAGGTAATAGTGATTTTGCAATTGTCTTTTGGAAAGTTTCCAAGATAGGTTTATTTTTGTCAGAAGGTCCGTCAAAAACGAATGCAAGCTCAATTGTTCTTGCATTCGGTGCCGGTTTTAAAACTTTCTGTGATGGCACATCTTGAATTGCGAATACACAATTTATTCCAGAGTAGCAAAATAACATCAGTGTTGATAAAGCTACACACAATATTCTCTTCATAAAAATTATACTCCTCTAATTCCACATAGCTATGATTGTAGCATAGCAAGATTTGAAATCAATCATTTGTAACGGTTTTGTTATATTAAACAAAAGAGATTGACTCTGAAAGCCAATCTCTAAGGAAGTTTTTATTATCTACACGATTAGAAACTACATCTTCCATATTCATTTTGTTCTTTTCTTTCAATTTTTGCACATTGATGCATTGTTAATGCAGTAATTACGGCACTAATTCCGACTACTGAGTACAAAATTCTTGATAATACTGTCATATCTCCGAAAATTGAAGCAACAAGGTCATAACCAAAAACACCTACAAGTCCCCAGTTTAAAGCACCAATAAGGGTTAAAATGTAGGCAGAATACTTAAGAATATTCATACAAATATCTCCTTTCTTTTACCATTTTTATTATTACCCATCCGGTGTTTAATAAATTGGAAGAAAAGGCTAAGTAGATTTTACTATTTATTTTCTTCTTGTTTAAGCATAATTACAGCAGTATTAAGCTCTTCAAGCAAATATTGCAATTGCTGATTGATATTTTCAGGATTATAGATTGAACCGGTTGATTGATAAGCAAGATATCTTTGATAAGTTACAGCTTCTCTCCTTAATTGTGCTAATGTTTTTGTAAATTGATTAATCTCCATTAGTTTTTTAAATGACTCGTAATAGCTTTCAGGCTGACCATCGTACTTTGTCTTTAAATGGTCAAGATTCATTGACAACACATTTGCACGAGTAACAAAAAGTTGGACATTACTTTCATCTTCAATTGTATCAGCCAATCGTTCTAATAATGGAATAATTTCGTAAGCATCTATAACATAAGTAGATGTTTTATCTTTTTTAGAAATAATGTTTATAAAAGACGGGTTATCTTTTGGAACCGGCTTTAAATCAGAAGGGTCATTAAACCCTTTTTGCGATTCATAAATCGGAGTTGCAACTTTTTGTTGTTTAGGTTGAAGATTCTTGTTTAATTCCGGCAAAGTTCCGGCATACCCTTTTCCTTGAAGTTCAACTTCAAGTGCCTTGTCTTTCTTATCCCAAAACCAAGCATAAGAAGGCAACGCAAAGCTCATTATTATCAAACATAACAAAAATCTTTTCATAATATTATTATATTTATTTATTCTAAAAAGACAATCTTTCTTTATTTCATAATTTTTTGTTGGAATGTAAACTTTTGTAACGATTATATATATTCTTGAAATACACATTAAAGAAATGTTTTTATATATATGTAAGTTAAAAAGATGGTGATAAGATGGCAATAGCAAATTTACATGAAACTATTCAAAGCAGCATTTTGAGAAGAAATCAGTTGAACCTTGAAATCACTGAACTTCAATCTCAAAAAACTCTTGCTTCATATTCACAAGCAGATTTACAATCTTTATTGTCATCTGAAAAACATTCAGTAAGAGATTACTTTAAAACCCTTTATGAAGGGGATGAAGAATTACAAGAATTATATTTAGATTATACAAAAATCCCTGATTTTGAAGAAGAAATCGACAGAATTACAGCAGAATTTCAAGATCAATTGGATGAGTTAACAGCTTGGGAAACAGCAATTGATTCTCAAATTACAACTGATAGTGCTGAATTAGAAGAAGTTAACGCTTATATTGAATCTTATAAACAAATGTTATCAAGCAATATTCAAGAAGACTTTAATTTCGGATTGAACGGTTAATAACTTAGCCTAATAAATAAATTCCGAGTAATGCAAATATAATCAAAGCAATATTGTAGTGCAAAAAAGTTGGAATACAGGTATCAAATATATGATTGTGTTGACCGTCAGCATTTAATCCGGAAGTAGGTCCAAGTGTGGTATCGGAAGCCGGAGAACCTGCATCTCCAAGAGCCGCTGCTGCAGCTAATAAAACAACTATTTGTTGAGTATTAAATCCCATTTTTACACAAATAGGCACAAATAATACTGCTAAAATTGGTATCGTACCAAACGAAGTACCAATGCCAATAGTTATAAAGAGTCCTAACAAAAGAATTACCAGTGAGGTTAGTAAAACACTTTCAGGGAGAATGCTTAATGTCGAATTTACAAGGGTATCAATTGAGCCGGAAGCTTTCAAAACAGATGCAAAACCAGCTGCTACCAACATTACAAATGCAACATATCCCATTAAGTAAATTCCTTCATTCATCATATGATCCATTTTATCTTTAGGAACAACTTTTAACGAAAAAATTACTCCAAGCCCGACCAAAGCTCCTAATGGTAGAGAATGAGTTAATAATTGAACTATGAATGTTAGAATTGCTGCAAATCCAACTACCCAAACTGTGTATTTACTGCAAGATTGAGTTTTAGTTGTTGTAATTGTTAAAGGTTTATCTTCATAAATTCGAGGTTTTCTATAAACAAACAAGGCTATCACAAGTCCGACTATCATTGCGATTCCTAATATAAATGTTGACTTCCAAATATCTTCTCTTAAAACATTTACACCATTTTGAACCATATTATCGGCAATCAAATTTTGGAAAATTAATCCAAAACCAACCGGAATTGTTATATACGGCATTTTTAACCCAAATGCAAGAACACTAGCAACAGCTCTACGGTCTATTTTAAGAGCATTCATAGTGCTTAACAAAGATGGAATTATTATAGGAATAAACGCTATGTGGATAGGCACAATATTTTGAGATGCCATTGCAATTAAAGTTAAAATTAATAATAAAACATACTTCTTACCGGAAATTAATTTTGTTATTTTCTCCGAAAGCTTATCAGTAAAACCGGAATGAGCCATTGTTGCAGCAAATGCGCCTAATAAAATATAACTCAATGCCGTTTCGGAATTTCCTCCCATTCCGGAAATAAAAGTATCCATTACGCTTTCAATATTCATTCCTGAAAGCAAGCCTGCTGTTAAAGTCGATACGATTATAGCAAGCAAAACATTAACATGCTTAAGACATAATATACACAATAAAATAATTGATATAACCGCCGGATTAAGTAAAATTGCCATTTTACTTAATTTCTTCTTCTTGAAGAAGGTTGATGATTTCTAATGCAGTTTCCTTTTGAATTTCTTCCGGCATAAGTTTTAAGTATTCAAAGGACTCTGCAATTTTCTGGTCAGTATCATACCAACGTCTTAAGACATAATTAAACGCATCAACAATAATTGTTTCAGACAAATCAATCCCATTATCTTTAGACTTTCCAATAATTAAATCCGCACATTTGTACTGTGTCAAAATCTTAGCATTTCTCATCAAGCTTACTGCTAAACTGACTGTAGGATCTATGTCATACCAACGCTTATTCATTGAGCACCTTCTAGTTTTACATTATCGGATTTGTAAACCCGACATATCTATTCTTTTATCGTATATTTTTTAATCTATTTTGTCAAACGTGAAATTATTTCTGCACGCTTATTTTTATCTGTTGTACCTAGTAAAATTGTTTTTTCTTTTGATGTATCACCTTTTAAAATTTCAATACTTGTTTTCGGAATCTTAAAAGTTTTTGATAAATATTCAACAAGAGCTTTATTTGCTTTATTTTCAATCGGTTGCGCTGTCACTTTAACTTTTATAAACTCTTCTTCTAAAATAATATCATTTTTTGAAGAATTCGGCACAATCCTAACTTTTACAATTAATCCATCTGCGACTTCTTTTATCATACTTTTTGAAATACCATTACGTACTCATGTTTAAAGATATAAAATCCACCGGCTAAAGCTCTATATCTCCAAAGATTAGCAGTTTTACCCTTGGCTCTTTCATTTCCTTGCATATCTTTGATAATAATGGCTTTTGTAATAAAACCAAGTTTATTCATCCTAGCCATGCACTCAAAACCTAGAGGAATGTGTTGAGAATTAGCATATTTATCACCAATAATCAGGCAAGCGAATCTTCCTTTTTCCAATAAGTCATAACCATTTTTTGCAACTTTTTCAAACAAATCATAAAATTCTTCTGTTGTTGCACAATTTGAAAGGTCTTCTTTCTTGTCTGAAAATTTAATAATATCGTCATAAGGGGGATGAAGCATTAATAATTGGGCTTGTTTTCTGCCCATAATGTCTAATCTTGCTTTAATTTTATCTTTTGCAAGCTCACTGGTTGAATCGGCACAAATGATATTCACATCCGTAACAAGTTGTTTTGGAGTAAACTTTTCAGAAACAGATTCAGCTAATTCTTCTTTTAATTCAACACCAATACAACGACGATTCATATTAATCGCTTCAATGCCTGATGTTCCTGAACCAAAAAACAAATCCAAAACTATATCATCTTTTTTTGTATAGCGTTCATATATTTGTTGAGCAATTTGCGGAATATAATTCCCATGGTATTCATTAGAATGCCCACCTTCTTTTAAGCGAGTCGGAAATTCCCATAATGTATCAGTTTTAACATGGTCATAATCTCTCCACGCTTTAAGGTTAATATCACTGTATGAAGTTGTTTTAACCGCATTTTTATCAACAACTTTAAGATTTGCTTTTGAATCAGCTTTTTTAATTTTTAAATTTGATTTAGCCATATCTCTCCCCATTTAACAATTTTAGTTTATAAAAGTTTTAAGGATTTGTAATCAAATAAATAGATGATATTTAAAAAAGGGCTGTTTAAAAAACAGCCCTTTTTGTAATGCTAACAATTATTTCCCACTTACGTTGATAAACGGAACAGAATTGCCGAGCATGTATTGTGGCATTTTGCCATCCCATTTTTGAACAGCTTCATACTGAACCAAAGATTTGTTTTGAGACAAAGCTTGAGCTCTTATTGCCATTGACTTAGCTTCTGCTTGAGCTGCAATTACCTTTTGCTTAGCTTCTTCTTCTACTTGAACAGTTTTATTTTTAGCTTTTAAAGCTTCTTGCTCAGCTGTAACTTTACTTTCAATTGCTCTTTCAAATACATCAGAATAGTTTATTTCTGTCATCTGAAAATCTGTTACATTAATATAGTTATCAGCTAACTGATTGTGAAGTTTAAACAATATATCTCCGGTTGCTTTTTCTCTGTTTGCAATCAAATCTTGAGCATTCCATTTACCGATAATATCTTTAATAGTACCTTCAACCACCGGTGTCAAAATTTTATTTACATAATCTAAACCTACTTCTTGGAACAATTTATTTACATTATCCGGTTGAACGTTAAAGTTAATAACGTAGGTTATTCTTGCTTGTTGAATATCTTTTGTATAAACGGCGGTAGTTAGTGTATTTTTCTGAGTCTTAACATCCATTGTTCTAAATTTTTGAATAAACGGGAATATAAAATGAAGCCCTTCTCCGTAACTTTCAGGTTGAACTTGACCAAGCTTGATTTTAATACCTCTTTCCCCTGGACCAACCATTACAAACGGATTACACAGGATAATAAAACACACCAATAAACATAATACCAAAATTGGTATTCCAAAGAATTTTTTGTCCATTTTTTCCCTTTCCTAATTTAAACCTATAAGAGCTAATGCTACATATAATGCTGCCACAACGAAAACAAATATTCCTGAAGTCAGGAGCATTTGTTTTCCATACTTTTGGTAAAGATTTGTACCTGTTATATAACAACAAGTTATAATGCATAAATTCACTAAAACAAGAAGTGAAAGCAATAAAAATAAAACTCTTACAACCATATAAATCCTCTTTCTTTTTTATACTAAATTAGAATTTAGATATAAAAATCATTTAGCAGGTTGATTTTATAAAATTGAGAGTTTCTTCTGCACATTTTACCCAACTGAAATTTTTAGCTCGTTCCAGTCCTTTTAGAGAACATTTTGCTCGAAAACCTTCATTAAAATATATTTTTTCAAAAGCAGAAATTAATTCATCATTTTGAGTCGGATCTATTTGAATTCCACAAGCTCCAATAACTTCCGGCAAAGATGAACAATTTGAAGTAATTACAGGACAACCGCATTGCATTGATTCTAATACAGGAAGTCCAAAACCTTCATACAAAGAAGGATAAATAAAACAAAGTGCATTTGAATAGTATTTTCTAAGTTCACTTTCATCTATATAACCGGTTAAAATGATTTTTGAGCGGTCATATTTACTTAACACTGAATTTAATTCGCCTTCAAATCTTTTCCAAACACCTCCGCCTAAAACCAGTTTTAAATCTTGAATATTATGTTTTTCTATAAAAGCAAAAAAGTTTTCAATAGCAAAAACCAGATTTTTCCTTTTACCCAAGGTACAAAGAGAAAATATATATTTATCATTGATTACAGATTCTTTTGTAGGATAAAATTCATCATTTGCCCCAAGATAAGTCGTTTTTATGTAATCTTGTTTTATAAACGGAAAATATTTTAAAACATCTTTTCGTGTATACTCGGAATTCGTCAGGTAAAAATCTTTATCGTTTATTGTATTATAAATCTTGTTATGCCAGTCTTTAGCATTTTTACACATACCTTTTTCAAGAATAGGAATAACATCATGAATCATTCTATAACGTTTTAAATTTGCGTTTTGAATCTCTTTTGATGGTGGAGTAAATGGAGAATAGTAAACCTCAAAGTTTTCAAGCTGTTTAAAGTTGGTTTTATTGATTTTATATAAATATTTATCATATATCCTTGATAAAATTAATAACGCATATTTTACTTTTAAAGGTGCTTTATCGGCTTTAAAAAGAATCCACGCTATAAATTTGTTTATTAGTGAATGCTCTTCTAAAATAGGGATATTTTTGAATTCTTCAACGTTTTTTAGAAAATAATATCTTCTAAAATCACAATGAAAAGTAATATCAACTCCCATTTTTTGAAATTCTTTCAATAAATTTAATGCAACATAAAAAACTCCTGCTCTATGACCGGATTTCTCGTTATAATATGAAAGTTCTGTTGCATCAAATAATAATTTCAACGTTTAAATAACCTTTTCTTTAGCCAATTTCTAACTCTATTCAAAAACAAATATGACAAATAAAATTGTTTCAATGGAAATTTTTGAAATTGTTTTGTCATTCTTTGTAAATAGAATTTTTCCGCTCCATAAATTGATAAATATTCTGCAAACGGATATTTTGAATAATAATAAGCTCTATTTTTTTCAAGATTTTGGTTGTGATTTACAGAAGTTATTGAACCAAAATGATAAAAACAAACAGTGTTGCATACAAACACCCCATAACCTGCATCTATTGCTCTATATTTTATGTCATTATCTTCAAAAAAAGCAGGAGTATAAATTTCATCAAAAATTCCTATTTCATTAAGTACATTTTTTTTAGTTAAAACACAGGAAAAAACACATTCATCAAAGCTTTTTTCATAAGAAGTTACATAATTAAACTTTGATTGAAAATATTTTATGTATGAATTTTCATTTGTATTATCATAATGAGGATTTACATGTCTTGGAGAGACAAACGCTGCATTTTCTTGAGTAAAAACTTTTTCACATTCTTCAAACCAATTTGGATAAAGTAGAATATCGTTATTTAAAAAACCTATGTATTCTCCTTCTGCAATTTCAATACCTTGATTATTTCCTTTTGAAAAACCTAAATTTTCTGTATTAAAAATGGTTTTTATACCACCTAGGCTTTTTAAGTACTCAACAGTTCCATCTGTTGAACCATTATCAATAATAATAAGCTCAAAATCTTTTGTATACTTGTACAAGCTTTCTACAAACTTTTTTGTATACTCAAGTTTATTATAAGTTAATGTTATAACACTTAATTTCATAGAACAATTTTACATCAAATACTTTTAAGTTAAAATAAAACTATGAATGAAAAAGTTTCAATAGTAATGACCAGTTATAACTATGCTGATTATATAAAAGAAGCCATTGAAAGTGTTATTGCTCAAACTTATTCAAATTGGGAGCTTGTAATTGTCGACGATGGTTCGACAGATAATTCTGTTGACGTTATAAAAAGTTTTATGGAAAAAGACGACAGAATCAAATTATATCAGCATGAAAATGGGGAAAACAAAGGACTGGCTTCCAGCGTAAAATTAGGAGTAGAGAAAGCGGAATCTGAGTGGATTGCATTTTTAGAAAGCGATGATAAATTCACACCAAATTCACTTGAAGAAAAAATTAATACAATTAAGGCAAATCCTGATATTGATTTACTCTTTACTGATTTAGAATTATTTCAAGATGACAAAATGATTTCCAGTTTTAATAAATATTTTGATTATATAAATACTGATTTTTTTGACAGAAGTATTTCTCAATTTATCAATAATTTTCCAGTTTTGATTACAAGAATGAATTTTATACCAACTTTCTCAATTGTTATGTTGAAAAAAAGCATTGTTGAAAATTGTGATTTTTTCCCACCTTGTAAGGCATCTGTTGACTACTATTTGTGGACTCAATTATCAAAACATAATATCTATTATTTGAACCAAAAATTAACCTACTGGAGAATTCATTCTAATAGCTATATAAACACCGATAAGCACAGTTGGTTTACAAGATTTTACTTCTTTTTAAAAATTTATTATTTTACAATTGCAGATAAAAATTTTTTAATCAAAGTTATCTTAATGCTAAATTACTTGAGAACTCGATTAATTTATGTAAAATTTGATAAAAAAACAATCAAAATTAATATAGCCAATCATCGATTTATATTTGAAAAGAAATTATGATAATTTATTTTTTACATTTTGTCCGTAATATTTCATCAGGTTCACTAATTGATCATCATTTGCACCATTTCTATTTTGTTGATACAGAGTTTTTGAAAACATTTGTCTAAAAATATTTGTAACAATAAGCGTTTTAATATGATTTTGGACGACTCTAATTTTCCTGTTATGTACAAGTGCCATAATCCAAAACCAAATATCATCTGCGTTTGGTGCATTTTTAAGAAAAATATCTTCTCGTAAAACTTCATTTGAAAAACATTTTGGAGGATACAAAACTCCTCCGACTCCGGTCAAAAAGTTATCAAATCTTGCTGACTCTTCCTTCACATGTTTTTCCCATTTTTCATAAGGTAAACTAAGATTTGCCCTGTGAGCCCTATGTACTTGAATATCTTCAGGATGTGCAATATATGATAAATAAAGTTTTTTTAACCAATCAGTCGGGTAATAAATATCATCATCAGCTGTCACTATTATTGAATCAGAAAATTCTTTAAAAGCATAAATAGCTTTAGTATAAGAACCAATATCTTTAACAAACCTGATTTCAAGTCCATTTTTTATAAATTGCGTGATTTCATAAGGTAAATTTGTCAAATTTTCGTGTTCTTTATCAAGCCATAGAATTATTCTATCAGGCTTTAAGGATTGATTTAAAAGTGAATAAATTGTAATTGGCAAATCATTAAATCTTTCTTCATAAGAAGTTAATGAAACAATTATTGGTTTTTCTCTTATTACTTCTTTATTTATTCCGGAATAATCATTCAAAGATGAGATTTGCAACCCAACAAACGGATTAAATAATCCTCTGACATGAAACTTGTATGAAAAAACTCTCTTAAAAAACTCTTTTATCAATTATTCCCCTTTTATAGTTATCCTATGACAAATAATGTTTTTTAACAAACTCTATTTCATCATTTTTGTTCCAATCCGGATTTGCAATTTTCTCTTTTAGAATACTGTCAAAAATTTCTTTATAAATTTTTCCTTGAGGAATTCCTAATTGTTTTAAATCATACCCATTGATTTCAATTTTGATTTTAGCGAGTTTTGATAAGTATTCCATTGCAGTATCATAATCTACTGTTATTGCATAAAGCACAACACTTTCAAGAGGTATATTTTTAAACAATTTATAAATCTCAACATCCGTTAACGGCTTTGATTTTTTTATATTGTTATAATTATTAATTATATCCAATTCTTCTTTATTTAACTCAAAATTAGACAAGTTAAAAAGCCCCAAGTAGACCATATATGGACATTTGAGATTTGGAACCGAATTTATCACTTCAGCAGGATTTATAATTACATCCGGTGCTGAACAATTTTCTCCTAATAGTTTATAAATGCCCTGTTCTATAAACAGTTGATATGCAATCAAATTATTTAAACTAAAAGTTTCTTTTAATTCTTTTTTTAATCTATGATAACTCATATCATAATTAATATTATTTAAATATTCTTCTTGAAGCTTTTTGGTATATTCATCCAATTCAAAACCGAAACGAACTGCAAATTTTAAACCTCGAATTATTCTGCTTGGATCATCAATAAAACTTTTTTCATGTAAAACTCTAAGTTTTTTATCTTTAATATCTTGTAATCCGCCGAAATAATCTGCAATTTCACTGGTTAAAGTATTTTTTGCCATTGCGTTAATTGTAAAATCTCGACGTTTCAGGTCTTCCATTAAAGAACAACCAATTTTATCAATAACAGGCAAATGACCAACTTTAGGATAAGTTTCTGTTCTTGTAGATGCAATATCAATCTCACCCTCATCAGAAAGAACTCTGACGGTTCCAAAATCAGGATTTTCTTTAACAACATTTAACTCATTTGCACGAGCAAATTCAATTGCATTACCTTCATAACAAAAATCCGTATCAAAACTCTTTGCTCCAAGAATTTCATCTCGAACAATTCCTCCAACATAATAAAGATTTTTGTCTCTAATTTGCATCATTTTCCCTTTTGTTATGAATTAAGGACGAGATTAATGCACTTACTATAAACGCTAAGCCAAGTAATCCGGTAACGACTTCCGGCACTTCATGAAATGTTGAAATAAACATTAATATTGAAAGAACTCCAATAGCCCAATGTGCACCATGTTCTAAATATAAAAATTGTTCCAAAGTTTTCTTTTCAACAAGCATTATAGTAAGAGAACGTACAAACATTGCACCAATAAATAAACCAATTGTAATAATAAGAATATCTTTGCTCAAAGCAAAAGCACCTAAAACCCCGTCAAGTGAGAATGATGCATCAATAAGTTCTAAATACAAAAAGCCGACTAAGCCGGAACATTTTACTGTATTAGCGCACAGCTTTGCACGTTCTTCCTGTCTTTTTTCCAAACATTCAGCTAGTCCATCAATTAACAAATATGTAATAATTCCGGCTATACCTGATTTAAAGACACTCATTTGAACAGAAGGTTCCAATTTTAGCATTAATAAGCCAAGAACAGCTAATGTTGTAATAGTACAAACTCCTCTTATACAAGATAAACACTGTATTTTACGTTCAATAAAAGGTATCCAATGCACTTCTTTTTCTGATGCCGTAAAATAATCCATAAACAGCATTAAAAGGAATGCCCCGCCAAAAGCCACAATTGGAGCATGAGTCAGTTCAAGATAATGAGCGTATTGATTAACATTATTGAATGCCATATCCAAAACATTTAACACACTTAATTTTGCAAAAAGTGCAACAACTGCGATTGGGAATAAGAATCTCATCCCAAAAACTGCAATCAAAATTCCCCAAGTTATAAATCTATGACGCCATTTCTCGGACATTTTTTCAAGCTTCATTGCATTTACTACAGCATTATCGAAAGATAAACTTATTTCTAAAACTGCAAGTACAGCTGCAATAAACACGCAAGTCAAACCTGTTCCGCTATGAACATGTTCTCCCCAGAGATACGCAGCTATCAATCCAAATATAGTTACAAAAAATGAACCCGTAAAATACCTTAGCATGAGCAAATTCCTCTTTAATTCCCGTTCTTATGCTAATTATATTATAAAATTTAGGATATAAAAAGTAATGTTATTGAAAAGACACTATATTATCTGTGCAGGCATTGCAGAATTGCCTTTTTGAAGTCGTTTTTCCAGTTCACCTTCCGGATTATAGAATGGAGAAACTGTCATAACTTTTGCTGCAATATCAGGATAATGATAAATAAATTTCAATTCACTTTCCGTCAACGGCTTTTGTGTATGAACGTTTGCATAACGTGCTAATTCAAGAATGTTTCTTGCTTCATTTTCATCCTTGAATTCAATTTCAAGCTTGTTATAAACATTACGAAAACCTTTGATTCCACCATATTCACCGGTTGTAATCATTCTCCCTGTTTCAATGATTTCAGGTTCGCCTCTTCCTAGTTCTTCAAAATCGTACAATTCATAATTTCTACGGTCTTTCAAGGCTCCATCTGCGTGAATACCTGATTCGTGAGCAAACGCATTATCTCCAACAGCAGGTTGATTTATAGGAATTGGCAAGCCAAATGCATAAGCTGTATATTTTGCAAGCTTCCAAGCTTTTGATAAATCAATATTTTCATCAATGATTTTTTCGCCATCTCTAAATCCTGCTGATTTCAAAGTTGCTAGCAAAC
Source organism: uncultured Vampirovibrio sp. (assembly GCA_964531425.1). Taxonomy (GTDB): domain Bacteria; phylum Cyanobacteriota; class Vampirovibrionia; order Gastranaerophilales; family Gastranaerophilaceae; genus CAG-196. The sequence continues at coordinate 20,891 of CAZHEI010000021.1, forward strand.
AAGATACTAAATCAGCATTCCCTGCACGTTCGCCCATTCCATTGATTGCAGTATTGATATAAGCATCCACCCCCGCATCAAGTGCAGCTCTAGCGCCTTCTACAGAACAAGCAACCGCCATTCCTAGGTCATTATGGAAATGCATTTCAATCGGCATTTGAGTTTCTTTCGCAAGTTGATAAATCCTTGTATAAGTTGTATGAGGATCTTCATAACCTAAAGTATCACAGTATCTAAAACGATATGCTCCACGTTTTTTGACTTCTTTTGCTAATTTTATTAAATAATTCAAATCACTTCTTGAAGCATCTTCTGCATTAACTCCAATAATTTTTGCGCCTTTATCAACTGCGCATTCAACAGCCTCACAAGTCATTTTTATAATATCTTCAGGAGTTTTTTTGCCTAAATATTTGCCATAAATCATTTGTTCGGAAGTAGACTGAGAAAGATTACAATTTCCCAAAAGAGGGCAATTGGAGAATGATTGTTCAACATCACTAGCAATAGCTCTCATCCAACCGGAAAGTTTTGTTTTAGAAATTACACCACGCTTTACGAGTTCCAAGTTCGCATTCAAATAATTCAATTCGTGCATTGTTGTAGGAAAACCAAACTCAGATTGAGTAATTCCCATATCATCCAACATCAAGTTAATAATAGTTTTCTGAAGTTTTGCTAACCCTAATCTTGAAGTTTGAACTCCATCTCTATTAGTTACATCCACAAAATAAATTTTTGGCATAAATTTCTCCTTTGTATAGAACTGTATTCTACACTATTTACGACCCACTAGCAAGTAAAGATTTTATAAAAATTTTACAAATCTTTTGCCAACTTGATATCGCTCACAATAACGCTTTAACTCTTTTATGACAATATTTGACAACATAAACACTGCAATTAAGTTAGGAACAGCTAAAAATAAAGTTACTGCATCAGATAAATTTATGATTGATTGAAAATTCATTGCTGAACCTGCAATTATGCATAAACAGTAAATTGCTTGAAAAGTTCGTGTCTTTCCTTTTCCTTCTCCAAACAAAAATCCCCAAGCTTTAAGTCCGTAATATGAACCACAAAGCATTGTTGATAGTACAAAACAACTTGCCATTATCGTTAATAAAATCGGGTAGTATGGACAAATCGTCGCAAAAGCTTTTGAGGTTAATTCTATTCCTGCAATCCCATCTACTGTTAAATAAGCTTTAGATACAACAATTACAAACGCAGTCGCAACACCTACAATAACTGTGTCTACAAACGGTTGCAACATTGATATAAAAGCTTGAGCAACAGGTTTATTCGTATTAACAGCTGAAAATGCAATTGGCGCAGTTCCAAGTCCTGATTCATTCGCAAACATTGCCCGTCTAAATCCCCAAAGCATACAAGCAAAGGCGCCTCCGGTCATTGCTCTAGGCGAAAAAGCTTCTTTTATAATCAAAACAATTGTTTCCGGTAAATGATGAATATTGAATAAACAGACTAAAAACGCACTTGCTACATACAAAGAGCACATTACAGGCGTTACTTTTGAAGTAAATTTTCCAATTGCTTTAATCCCGCCAATAATCGTAAACCAAGTTATTACAGCAACAATAGTTCCTAATATCCAGCCATTATTAGCAAAAATACTGTTATCACCACCTGTAACTTCTGTATACTGAGCGGTCATTGCGTTAATTTGGAATAAATTCCATCCGCCAATCATTGCAAAAATACAACAAACAGCGTAAGTTTTTGCTAAAACAGAACCGGCTTTTTCCCCATATTTTCCCAGGCTTTTAAATGCAATCGGGATATAATACATCGGACCGCCGGAAACTGTTCCATCTGGATTTGTTTGGCGGAATTTTACACCGAGCAGTACTTCTGAAAATTTCAAAGCCATAGAAAACAATCCGGCAATAATCATCCAAAAAATTACCCCCGGACCACCGATTGAAACAGCAGCAGCTGAACCGGCAACATTACCAATGCCGGCAGAAGCTGAAATAGTTGCACTCAATGCTTGAAAAGAAGATAATTCGCCTTTTTTCTTTCTTTGATATCCGTTTGGATTGTTATGTTTGTATTTATTTGTAATTAATTTTAGAGCGTGTTTAAATCCCCAGAATCCAATAAATCCCGTTCTAAATGTAAAAAACAACGCTGCCGAAATTAAAAGAGCAACAAGAAATTCGACCTTAACTTCTCCAATTGTTACATAGGAAAATATAAAGCCTGAAACTTTGTCAGCTATTGGAGCTAACGCACTATCTATAACGGCATCTAAATTCATATAACTATATTACTATAAACATGTGGATTTTTGCATTCTAAGTTTTATAAATGGAAAATTGAAAGTGGAAAATTGTTACAGAGTTTTTCAAGAAAAAACCTGTTACCCCGATTCACTATTAACGAAGAAACTGGATTGCTTCACTTCGTTCGCAATGACAGGGCGCAAAACTACTAGCGATGCGTCATTGCGAGTGCTTTAGCCCGTGGCAATCCAAAAAGAAAAATCCGTAACTCACAATTCACGATTCACGAAAAACCCGTAACCACCTAGTCACTTTACAGCAACTGTAGCGCAAGTGCTACGCACGTAGACAAATTGACGGCTCAAATATATCATTACAAGATTATTATCTGCCTACAAATCCGCCTTTAGGTCAAGACTACAATAACTGCAAAGCTATAGAAGGACTCTGGTTTGCTGTCGCCATCAAGGTTGCAGAGGCTTGTTGGAGTATCTGCATTTTAATATATTCAGACGAAAGTTCAGCAATATCCGCATCTTGAATGGTTGAACGAGAGGATACAAGGTTATCATAAGATACCGCAATAGAATCAAGTGCGGATTCCAAACGATTTAATACAGCACCGAATTCGGTTTGTTTTTCAGAAATCACATCTAACATTGAATCTATTTTACTCAAATAATCTGTTGTTGTATCAAGTCCGATATCACATAAATCTTCAAGTCCTGTTAATTCAAATTTTGTACTTATGGCGATTTGAGAATCCCATTCCCCGCCAACACCTATTTGTAACAAAATTGAATCAGGTGCGTAAGTTATTTGTGGAGTTGATGGAGTTGGCGTAGGAGTAGGATCAGGTGTTGGCTCTGGTGTAGGTTCGGGATCGGGCGTTGGTGTTACAGTAGTTTCAACACCATAAATTTTTAAAGTCTGTGAATACAGTATTCCCCCCCCGTCTCCACACTCTATTATTAACGACATCGGAGTTCCTGAAGAATCTACATAATATCCATTTTCTTCCGACCAAGTATAAGTATCAGGAATAACTAAATCTCCCCATGTAATATCAGTAGCGTCTTTATAGATATAAAATAATTGAGTTCCATCTGAAAAAGACACTTTTCCCCACACCTTAGGATCATAAGGGGTTGTTTCTAAAACATAGTCATCATCATATTGTGTATACCGTATGGTTGAGGAATAAGTTGCAATATTTTCTTCGTTTAAAGAATTAGTTGCAATACCGGTAGTGGATGAGGTGGTTAGGGCGGTAGTGGCTATGCCACTACCGCCGGACGTATTGTCTTTGAAAAATTTT
>CAZHEI010000022.1:0-23282 GCA_964531425.1 uncultured Vampirovibrio sp.
ATACTCCGGAAATTTACCTAACGGTGGATGCTTCTTACTTTTTCAATGAAGAAACGTTGATTTATTCTAAGATTAACAATAAATTTATACAAGTTATGCCAACACTATTAACAGGTCTTGGTCCATTTTTTACATTCTTAAAAATGGCAATTGCGTTTACATCTGTAGATTTCTCAGCAAGTGCTACTGAAAATTCTCTAAACGGACTCATCGCCGGTATTCAAATTGCAGCATTATGTTCTGTTTTTGCGGTTGGATATTCTTTGTTATTCATGTTTATTGAAAAAATTCTGTATAACAGAAAATGCAAAAAATATTATCTGTTAATTCAAAAAGAATTTATACGATTATTCGATGTTTGCACAAGTGAACAATTTTTACTTGATTTGGTAAAAGAATCCAAACTACAAAGTGTTAACAATGAAAAAATTCTAAAAAATTTACCGGAAGAATTTGCAAAATCTGTTTCAAAATCGATTGGAGAAATTACAACTCCTTATTTGGAAAACATTTTGTACAGCTTAAATAAACTAAATGAATCCATGGATAAAGGCTCCGGTGGTGATGTTGTAGATAAATTATTCTAAAGTTTGAAGGAAAATATGCGATTAAGACCTAAAACAGAAGATAATAATGAAGGAAATATTTTTTGGATAACAATGACCGATTTGATGACAGGTCTTGTATTGGTATTTATTGTAATGTTTTTCTATACATATATGACAAGCCATTTAGAACTCGTTAAACAAACTCTGGCAAAAGAAAATGCTACAAAATCGTTGCAAGAATCTTTAAAATCTCAAAATATTGATGCTGTCGTTGACCCGATATCCGGCATTGTAAAAATTTCAGATTTGGAATTGTTTGAACTTAGCAGTTATAAGCTTTCAGATAAAGGGAAAAAGTACCTTGATAAATTTGCGCCTGCATATTTAGATTCATTGTTTTCTAATGATTATTTAAACAAAAATATTGATAAAATTATTATTCAAGGTCATACTGATTCTCAAACATTTGCCGGTAAATTTAATGATGATGAACAGTATATGAAAAATATGGAATTATCCTTAAATAGAGCTTATACCGTTGCAAATTATATGACCAATACTCTTTACAACCAACCAAACAAACAAACAAACAAACAAACAAACGGAAATAAACTCCGAAAAATGATTATTGTAGAAGGAGCCAGCTTTTCTCAACCGGTTCTCGTGAACGGAAAAGAAGATTTCGCAAAGAGCCGTCGTGTTGAATTAAAATTGGTTATGAAAAAATCCCAATAAGAAGTCCTATAATTCCGGCTATTAAAATATAAAATAGTGGGTCTTTTTTTGATTTCCAGCTCAAAATAAGCAAAATACCTAGCAAAATCATTGCCTTCAAATCATGAATTTCAGGCTTTAAAAGCCCTATTGCAACAGAAGCCAATAATGCACAGCTAATTGGTTTTAATGTCGCAATTATTGATTTTACATAGAAATTATCACTAAATTTTTTTAAAAGCTTTGCGACTATCAAAACCAGTACCAGTGATGGTAACATTTCTGAAATGGTTGCAACTAGTGAACCAAATACACCCGCTGTTTTTAAACCGGCATAAGTCGCAACATTTATCCCAACCGGACCTGGGGTAATTGAAGCAACGGCAATCATTTGAGTTAATTCATCCAGAGAATACCATTGAAACTCTTGAGAAATATGATACAAAAACGGAATTGTTGCATAACCGCCACCAAAAGAAAACAAACCTATTTTGAAGAATTCAAAAGCTAGTTGTATATAAATCATCTAGCCTCCTTTGGAGTAATTAAATGTTTATACAAAACCCCTAAAACCACAAATAATAGGATTGTTTTTATAGGTGAAAATTTCAAAAAAACAAGAGTACAAAAAGACAAAATAAAAATTGAATAGAAAAATATATCTTTTGTTGATTTTTGCCACATCTCACGTACCATAAGCACAATTAAAGCAATTACCGCAACACCCACTCCCCACAAAACGGACTCTATGTATGGATTTTCTGTCAAATAGGATAAAACTGATGCGAGCATGACAATGCACAAGAATGGAACAGATATTATTCCTAGCATTGCAATAATTGCACCTGTTTTTCCATGTAATTTATAGCCTACAAACATTGAAATATTAGCAGCTATAATCCCCGGAAGAGATTGAGAAATCGCAAAATAATTAATTAAATCATCGTCATTTATTAAATGTCTTTTTTCAACGAATTCTTTTTGTAAAATTGGTAAAATTACATAACCTCCACCAAGCAATATTGCCCCAATTTTCGAAAAAATTAAAAAAAGTTTTATAAGACTAATTTTATTCATAAGATAATTATAATATTAAAGTTTAAAAAATGGGAAATTGTTATAAAGTGACCAAGTGAATAGGTAAATAAGTGAATAAGTTGTTACGTTTTTAATAAACCTGTCATCCTGAAAGCGTAGAAAATAAGGATGCAAATCCGTAATTTTCAAGCTGTTCAGGATCTGACCAGGACATAAGTATTATGCCAAGTTGGTAAGATCCTGAAATACGCCTTATTTATTATCTTAACCTCAAATACAATGTCTAATTTCGTCGGCTATTCAGGATGACAATATAACTTATAAGTTGGGCACTTCAGTATGAATTGAAAATGGGAAATAGGAAGTGGAAAATTGTTACAGAGTTTTTCAAAAAAACGTAAAAACTTATTCACTTGGTCACCTAGTCACTTATTCACTAAATTTTGCCCCCTCACGCTAGCTCTGTCTTGGATTATTCGGGGTGTCGGCGGAGTAACGTCCGACCGACACCTTACGGGCTTGCTCGCTATCGCTCGGCATCGCCCTACCGAAAATCCGCTCTCCCGTTGGGCGAGAGAAAGTCGCTTGTAACCACTTGGTCACCTAGTCACCTAGTCACTTATTCACTTTCCTAATAAAATATCCACAAAAAAGATGGTTTACTTTTAAAAAACAACCGTTAAACTAATAATATGAAAAAAAGTTTTTTTATTTTAGTACTAAGTATTTGTTTGCTTCCCATTTCTGCGCAAGCTGATAGTTGGGATGATTTTTCTAATGTCGACAGAATGTGGGATGGACAAAAATCTATTACGAATAAAGAGTTTGAAAATGTTATAAACGCTCTTGAAGAAAAAGGAAAACAAAAAGAAGAAAAGAGTGCGAAGAAAAAAAGGAAAAAACTATTTGGCAACGGAACAACTTTGCATTCTGAATTGAATCCTGATAATACTAATATTCAAGAATTTGAATCTATAAAACCTGATGAAAATGGAATATTAGTCAATCTTCCGGTTCATGCAATTATAGATGGCAAAACCTTTGAAAAAGGATATTACAGCGTTTTTGCACAAAAAGATGACGAAAATAAAAAATATTACATAAATTTTTACCAATCACAATATTTTAAAGGAAAACTTGAAGTTACAGAAACAGAAGATGATTTTGGAGAAGAAGAGTTAAATTTTGCCAAAATTATTCCGTTTAATGAGTCTTTTGTAAAGATGATTTTTGGTTCTATTGATTTTAATGCTTATGCTTTTATCCCATACATTGAATAATTTTAATTATCTATTGTAATATTAAGAAAATATGGTATGATATTAATAGGTTTTTATACAATTCTCAGAAAAACTTTAAAATATGAAGAGATTGATGAGTCAAATAGGCTAAACATACGATTTCAATGAAGTCAACATGTTGTATTGTTTGATAAGATCGTGTAAACAACTAAAAATGTAGTTAGAAGATGAAAATGCGCAATTATATGAAGAAGAATGAAGAGAAATTTAATTTAGAAGCTTTTACGAAGGGGCTATCTCTTTTGGGTTCCATCAAAAATCTTGTGTGCAAAAAAAGAACGGTTTGTGGATTAATAGCATTGTTGCTATTCGTACCGATTGTTTCTGCTATTTTCGCACATAGAGAACTCAAGAATGTAACATTGAGTAGCGAAGGCTTAGTACAGCTTTCTGCAAATCCTATCGCTGCTACTTCAAGCAAAAAGGGTGTTATATCAATCCCTACCGGTACAGTTAAGGCAAATCCATTTGTACCGTACAGAGATTTAGGTAATACTGCTCCAGTAACAGATGTTCCGAAATTCAATCTTGTTGAACCGCCGGAAGCTATCAGCGAGGGTTCTGATGCAGCTCGAGTAATGGATACATCCGTTTCCGGCATTTTGTATGACAAATTTAGTCCTTCTGCTATTTTGAATATAGAAGGTAATGATTACCTTGTTAAAAAAGGTGATGTTGTCAACAATTACAAGGTATTAAGCATAATGCAAGATTCCGTAACGGTTAAACTTGGTGCAAATGTTTACAAAGCAGGTATTGGAGAAATTTTAACTGAAGGCACATTGAATCACAATGATGTCGCAAATTTGAATAAAAAATTCGGAGGTGTAAAATAATGGGATACAATAAAATGAAGAAAGGTTTAGCAGCGGCTCTATTACTAGCTTTTACAGCTCCGTCAACGCTGGCTATTTCTGGTTATAACAGTTATAGTGATTATGAATCTGTTCCTTACAAAAGCTCTATGCTTTTAAGTGGGAATTTAAAATTGACTGAAAAGTCTGATGTAATTACACTAAGTTTGAGAGATTCAGATGTAAAACAAGTTTTAAGAATGTTTGCTGATAAAGCCGGCAAAAACATTGTTTTTCATAACTCTGTAACAGGAAAGGTTACATTAGATTTAGTAAATACACCAATTAATGATGCTTTTAACCTTGTTTTGCAAATAGCAGGCTTAAACTATTATGAACAAGGAAACACAATGATTATATTGGATAAGGCAAGTGATGATAACGCATCTTATTCAAAACAAGAAATGATGGTGTTCCCTATCAAATATGTTAGCGCTGCAAAAATCGCAACATTTTTGAATAAAAATGTATTCTCAATGCAAAAACCGGGATTATCAGGTGTAGATGCTGCAACTGTAAATTCCGCTACTAATGAATTAATCGTTTTTGGTATGCCATCAGATGTGGCAATTGTTCAAAAAGTTATTGAACAATTTGACAGAGAACCATATTCAAGAACATTTACTGTTAATCATACAACTCCGGCAGAAATGGCAAACATGATTTGTAAAATGTTGTTACCATCAAGAGGCATTATGGAAGGTGATTCGTCAGATAAATCAACCGGTTCAGACAAAGCTGTACCAGTTGAAAGCGATGGTTTCCCAACCGGCTCAGCTGCTGGGATTATGACCGGCGCAGCCGCTGACACATCTTCAGACTCAGAAGGTTCCTCAGGAAGCTCTTCAGGAAGTTCTTCTATAAAATTAGGAGAAGGCATCATTGCTTGTTCTATTGCATCTTCTTCAGCAGGAACGGTTGCACCTTTTGATGTTCAAAATCTTTCCATTGCATATTTCCCTCAAAGAGGTACTATTACAATGATGGGAGGTTCTGAAACTCAAGCAGCAATGGTTGAAAGCTTTATTAAGGCAAACGATATAAAACAACCTCAAGCATTCTTGGAAGTTTCTATTGTTGAACTTAATGAACAAGGTAGTAAAGAATTCCAAAACAATTGGCAAATTGCCAGCAAGGCATGGGGATTCAAATTTGATGGTTCATCATTTAGTGGCGGAAGACCTGGAGGTTTAGGTAGCAATACAATGGAAACAACCCGCTATGTATGGGAAAATATGACAGGCGATCCTTATAAAGATGAGGATGGAAAATGGATTGTTCCAAACCAAATCGCTCAAACTTATCAAAGCGTAGTTCCGGCTAGAACTTATATTTCTTGGACTATGAACTACTTAATTGAAAATAAAAAAGGAAGAGTTCTTGCTAATCCAAAAATCTTGATTACAAATGGTCAAGAATCAATAATTGATTTAACTCAAGATTATGTAGAAAAAGTTACGTCAGAATATCTAACATCATCTGTTACAGGAACAGGTTCAACCGGTACAGCTCAAAAGAACTATACAATCGGTGAAGATTTGGGTATAAAAGTTACATTGACACCGTTCATTTCTCCAGAAGGTTATGTAACATTGAATATCGCTCCGGAATATTCAACAAAAGCCGGAGAAGTTAGATCTCAAGGTGAAGTTGCAGGCGTAACAGATTTAGCAGCAACATTACTAAGTCGTAGAAATTTGGATTTAAAGAATGTTCGCATTAAAGATGGTGAAACTCTTGTAATCGGTGGATTGATTCAAGAATCTGAATCTAAAACTGTTCAAAAAATTCCGTTCTTAGGCGATTTACCTTTGGTAGGACCACTCTTTAGATCAACTTCTACTTCAAAAGAAAAGAGTGAACTTGTTATAATGATTACTCCAAAAATATTGAATGACGGTGAAGGAGCTATTGCTGATAGCTTATAATAGGAAATATGTCTAATCAACTGGAAAAACTAAAAAGTAGTATAAAAAAAGAATATACAAAAAACTTTGAATTAAACCTGATGAAATCATCAGGTTTTATTCCAGTTGATAAAAGACAAAATGATTTTTTTGTAATATTAAACAAAAGCAGTGTAGCAAATAGGTCACAAATTGAATCTATCATTAAAGAAAAGTTTGAAGGTCTAAATCCAAAGTTTATACCTGTTGAATCAGGAGATTTTAATGAATTAATAGACTCTGTTACAAGTGAAAATACGGATTCTACACAAACGAATTCTCAAGATGATAAAAGCGCTGAAAGCGAAACTCCGGCAGAGCCTACTGCTGAAGAAATGCTAGTAAGCATTGGTTGGATTACAAAAGAACAACTGAAAGAATGTATTTTTGAAGCGAACGAAAAACAACTACCACTTGATGCTATTTTCTATAGAAAAGAATATTTATCTTACGAGAGAATTGTTTCTTATTTAAAGAAAAAATATGGTTGCGAAGTTGTATCTAAGGCAAATATTGTAGTTGACCAGACAATATTAAAACTTCTTCCTGACGATTTCGTTATGAAAAAGCAAACAATAATAATGTCAATGGAAGAAAGTAAACTTGCTGTTGCAATGGTTAATCCAACAGACAGATATACCATTCGAGAAGTTTCGCTATCAACCGGAAGACCGTTAAATGTTTATTGTATTCCTTATTTTGAATACGAAGCGTACTTAAAAGAATATGAATTAATGAAAAAAAATGAACAGTACGCAAAAGAAACCGAACGTATTATTCAAAGCATTGAAGAAGAATCTGCTCAATACAACCAAGAAGAAACGCTTTGGGCTCAGGTTGAAAAAGAACTTCAAGATTCTTCCGGTAATGTTGCAAAATTCGTTTATAAAATTATTACAGATGCCATTGATGCAAAAGCTTCAGATATTCATATTGAACCTCGTTTAGGTTATTATGTTGTGCGTTTGCGTTCAGATGGTATCCTTAAAAAAGTTCTGGAAATTCCTGGAAGTATTGAACAAGCCGTAATTACTCGTTTTAAAGTTTTGGCAAGAATGAATATTGCTGAACACAGAAGACCTCAGGATGGTACATTCTCAATTAAATATAATGAGAGAATGTATGATTTTCGTATTAATACATTACCTGTTTCCGGTAAAGAAAAAGTGGTAATTCGTATTTTGGCTCCGGCTGTATCATTGAAAGCTTCCGGTGACCAAATCAGAATTGCAGGAGCTTCGGAGTCGGATATCGGCAAAATTCATGACATGGTTCAATCTCCAAATGGTATTATTTTGACATCAGGTCCGACAGGTTCAGGTAAAACAACTACTTTGTATACAATTTTAAAATCATTAAACAAAGAAGACGTTAATATTACAACGATTGAAGACCCGATAGAAATTAAACTGGAAGGAATTAACCAATCTCAAGTAAATGCGAAAGCGGATATCACCTTCGCATCATGTATGAGAGCAATTTTGAGACAAGACCCTGATATTATACTTATCGGGGAAATCCGTGACTTTGAAACTTTAGAAGTTGCTATTTCAGCAGCTCTTACAGGTCACTTAGTTTTAAGTACAGTTCACACAAACTCTGCGGCAGCGACGGTTACACGTTTGATTGAAATGGGAGCAAAAGATTACCTTGTTTCTTCAACTTTGACTGGTGTAATTGCTCAACGTTTGGTAAGAAGATTATGTGACCATTGTAAAGAAGCTTATTTCCCAACAGAAGAAGAAGCAAAACACATTTCAAACAATCCGGAAATACAGCAACAATTAATGAAAACTAAACTTTACAGAAAAAAAGGTTGTAAAGAATGCGGTTATCTGGGTTACACAGGTCGTATCGGTATTTATGAGGTTATGCCAATAACACGTGAAATTAAAAAACTAATTGCACAAGGGGCTCATGATATTGAGATTGAAGAAGCTGCTGTTGCAGCAGGTATGACAACTCTTAAAGTTTCTTGCTTAAACCATATTATTGAGGGTAATACAACAGCAAGTGAATTTATACGAGTTTTAGGTTACGCTAATGAATAAAATATAAGAAATGAGGTTTATTAGATGCCAATATATAGTTATGAAGCATTGAAACAAGGAAAAGAAGTTGTTCGTGGCGAAGTTACGGCTTCTAATTTAAAAGATGCACGTGATGTTATTCGTAAGATGGGACTTGTTCCTACAAAAATCAATGAATTCAACGAAACAGCAAAGAAAAAAAGTGGAAATTTGTCATCTCTTTCTTTGAAAGAAAAGATAGATTTTATTTCAACTTTGCAAATCTTACTTCAATCAGGTATTCCGGCGGTTGAATCTTTGATGTTTATGGAACAGGAAGCTGCAAGGAAAAAAATTAGAGATATGTCAAAAATGCTCAAAACGCAAATTATGGCAGGTTCTACATTTGCAGACACATTGGCAAGATATCCTCAAGTTTTCGGTTATATTTTTATCGGTTTGATTAAAGCCGGAGAAGAAGCCGGTGAACTGGAAAAAACTTTGGGTCGTATCAACGAACTTTTAACTAAACAAGAAAATATTAAAAGTAAAGTTATTGGAACTTTGATGTATCCGATGTTTGTTATTGTTTTGGCATTTGCGATTACACTTGTAATGCTTATTTTCGTATTTCCGGCTTTTAAGGAAATGTTTGAACAACAAGATAAAGCATTGCCGTTTATCACACAAATGATGATTAATGCCGGTGATTACTTAAAAGAATATTGGTATACAATTCCAATATTTATTGTTGCATTTATTGCATTTTGTATCGTAACATTAAGATGGCAACCTGCAAGAAATATTCTTGATAAAATTGTTTTAAAAATACCTCTTTTGAATAACTTAATATTGTATTCAAATTATTCAAACTTTTTATCAGTTTTGAGCGTGTCTTATGATGCAGGTATTCCAATTGTTGACTGTTTGCATTTAGGTGTTGTTACTTTGACAAATGCTGTTTTAAGAAATAAAATGAGTGGCGCAATTGTTAAAGTCCAACAAGGTTTGCAAGTATCACAAGCTTTGAAGGCAACCGGAGTTGTTCCACGAATGCTTTTGTTTATGATAGCAACAGGGGAACAATCTGGTCGTTTGGGAGATATGCTTCAAAAAGGTGTAAACTTCCTTGATAAAACATTGGATGGTATTATTGATACTATGACTAAAATGATTGAACCGATTATGCTTTTGGTTATTGGTTCTATCGTATTGGTAATGGCATTAGCGTTGTATTTACCGCTATTCCAATCTTACATGAGCTAATGAAAAACTTACAGAAAATAAAAGTGAGGCATAATGGAAAATAAAGAAATTTTGGAACTGACAACTTCTGCATGGTGCGAAAGGGTTTATATTGAAACCTCTGAACACGTAATTTGTGGATATATATTTATGCCTAAAATCGGGAAGAAAAACAGACTCCTTTCCGAAGTTTTAAATGGAAACAAAAATTTTATTGCTGTAAAAAATTGTACCTTGGAATACAAACTTAATCCTTCCAAAAGTATTGAAGAACACGAGTTTATGCAAGTAAATATTTCCTCTATTCTTATTATGAGACCACTGAATGATGACTAAAACTTATGTTGTGACCGGAGCGACTTCCGGAATAGGGAATGCACTTGTAAAAATTCTTGCAACAGATAATATCGTCTTTGCAGGTTATCGCTCTGAATCAAAAGGTAAAGAATTAGAAAAATTGTCTGATAATATTTACCCGTTTTATGTGGATTATGCAAAACCAGAAACAATTGATAGTGCGATCAATTTTATAAAATCAAAATGTCAAAAAATTGATACTTTGATTAATATAGCAGGTTGTGTTATAGCAGGACCGGTGGAAAAGCTTAATATTAATGAAGTCAGAAGACAATTTGATGTAAATGTGTTTGGACATCTTCAAATGACACAAGGTCTTACTGAACTATTAAATAATGGAAAAATTATAAATGTAAGTTCAATGGCAAGTTTTGGAATATTTCCGTTTATTTCTCCATATTGTGCTTCAAAGCGTTGTTTGGACATGTTTTTTAATTCATTTCTTATTGAAAATAAGCGCAATATTAAAATTGTATCTATTAAACCTGGGGTAATTTCAACTCCACTATGGGGAAAATCAATTAAAGAAAATACCGCTTTGATGGAACATTGTGAAGGATATGAAAAAGAAATGGAATTTATCGCAAACAATGCTCGTAAAAATGAAACAAAAGGCTTGAGTGTAGATAAAGTTGTTAATGTGATTTTAAAAGCTGATAAAGCTAAAAATCCGAAATTAAGTTATACGGTTGGAAAAGATGCTTTTTGTGCAAATTTAATTTCAAAATTCCCTCAAGGTCTAGTAAATTGTCTTGTAAAATTGGGATTAAAATTAAGAATGCGATAAAATTTAATTTTTTTACACGTCCCGAGTTTAGAATATTAAATTTTGTTTACCTTAGACTTGATTCTGCTTTATTTTTGTGGTTATTTATACATGGATGAGTCGTATCCTCTTGGACTTGTCTGATAATTTAAGCGGCTAGAGGCAAGTAGAGTCAAGTTTAATTGCCTGATAAGTTATTAAAGAAAAGGAAAATTGAAAATGTTAAAAATCAGATTAAAAAGATTAGGTGCTAAAAAAGCTCCAACATACAGAGTAATTGTTATTAATTCAACTACAAAACGTGAAGGCAGACCTGTAGAAGAATTAGGTTACTACAACCCAAAAACTAAAGAAATGAAATTGAATATCGTTTCTGCTCAAGAATGGGTTAAAAAAGGTGCTCAACCTACTGATACAGTTAAATACCTTATGGCTAACTGTAATGAAGATGGTACTTTAAACTACAAAAAATCAGAAGTTGTTAAACTTTCTAAAAAAGCTCAAGCTAAAAAAGCTGAAGAAGAAGCTAGAGCTGCTGAAGAAGCAAAAGCTGCAGCTGAAGCAGCAGAAGCTCCAGCAGAAGAAACAACTGAAGCTTAGTAAAATTTTTAAGAACAACGGCTGTTTCGGGAATTCGAAACAGCCGTTGTTTTATTATTTTCAAACAAAAAAACAGGGTAATCAAATCTTGAATACCCTGTTTTAATTATTTATCAATTAACATCTATTCGTAAATATAACCGTTTGTAAGGTCAATTTTAATAGGAGCCAACAATCTGATATTTACAATTTGCCCCGGAGAAGTTAATACAGATGCACCTTTAAATATCTTTCTCCAGAACCCGATTTTATCAGGAGTTAGAGTTGCAACACCATATACCATAACAGCTTGGTCATTTGGTGTTACAAGAAGTTCATTCTTGATAATAACTTCACCTTGAGTTTTAAACAATTTACCTCTTTGAACGTATTTTACTTGACCTTTCATATCACTGTTTTCAGAGATAAGAAGGTATTTTTCTTTAGTAACATAGTTTTTAGGAGTTTTTGCTGTATAAATATCAGTTACATTTGAAATTTGTGAACCAACAACTGTTTCAAGTCTGATTGGGAAAATTGTACCGGCAGGTACAATACCAATTGAACCTTGAACTTTTACATTATCAACGATGTAACCATCAGCAGTTCTTTTTTGCATAACTTCTGCAAGCTTAGCATTTGGATTAAGCTTAGCTTCTTGCATCATCTTATAAAGAATCATTGCAACTTCTGCTCTGTTTGCAGGTCTATTAGCTTCCATTTTGCCTTCATGTCCAGGCATAACAACAACTAAGTCAAGAACATGAGCTTTTGCTGCTGCCATCAAGAACCATGCCGGCATTTGAGTATAATCTTCATAAGATTTTGAAACTATATCATCAGCTTTTTGTTGGCTGATTTGATTTGTTGTTAAAGCATTTACTGCAATATTAATAGCTTCTGCTCTGGTTACAGAGTCAAACGGTCTGTAACTTTGACCTTTTGCATCAGGAATCAAATCAAAATAAACAGCTTTTTGAATAATATCATAAGCCCAAAAATCAGGGGTAATATCATCAAAGTGAATTTCTTGAGTCACATTAGTACTTTCCTGACCTAAAGCTTTAATTGCCATTGAAGCGAATTCTGCCCTTGTTACAGGAATATCCGGTTTGTATGTACCATCAGGATAACCTACAACAACACCAACTTCTGTTAAAAACTTGATTGATTGATATGCCCAATGATTTTCATCCATATCAGTATAAAAAGCGTTTGCAGGGTTGTGCATCATAACAAATGTAGCTAAAACAAACATTCCTTTTAATATTTTTTTGAACATTGAATGTCCTCCTTTTCAGTTCTGCACACTATTTAAACCTATGTTATATTAAATATGAACTTTATGCAATTTTATTTAACAAAAGTACATAAATTAAAGATACAACATCCATTAAATAGATGATGTGTTTTTTTGCCATATCCTTTATGATACAGATGGACTATAGTAGGGAGTTGTGTAAACTCCATGGGAAAAGTGTTTGGTATGATTAATTCTATATTTTTTGATGAATTATATAAGCAATTTTCATGGTATGATTCAATATTCACACCGGTAGTAAAATCATGTAGCAGTGAGTTTTTCTTTGAAGGTTTTGAATACAAACTAGCTTCTGTAAGTACCAATATGAATGTGCTTTCTCAAAACGAAACATTTTTTGTTACTAAAGTCAAAATTAACGCAAAAAATGATGTTTATATAAGAATTTCTCAAGAAGCTATTAATGTTGTATTAGATAGACTTTTGGGTAAAAATAACAAGAGATTTGAACTAACGGAAGTTAGTGAACTTGAAGCAAGAATTATAACGGCTTTTAATGATTTTCTTTACGAATCACTTGCCCCGAACTTTACTATAGAGCCAAATCGCCGTTATACCGAAATCTTACATTTAACTTACTTTGTAAAAAGTGAAATTTCTGATAATGCTGCCAAGTTTATAATTTCTGTTCCAAAAGATATTTTGACTCCAAAAGAAGAAGAGCCAAAAGAACCCAAATTTACAGATATGGATTTCGCACATAGTCCAGTTGAGGTGAACCTACTTTTGGGAACAACGGTTTTTCCACTTGCAGAGATTAAAAAACTGGATGTTGGAGATATCGTTTTATTTGAAAACAGTAATTCTTCAGAAATGACTCTTATGTGCGAAAATATTGTACAAAAATTTAAAGTAAAACCTAATATAAAAATCATAGAACCTTATGATATGTCGGGAGGAAATGAAATGGATAATACAAATACTAATCTTTGGGATAGTATACAAGTCGATATGTCAGCTGAATTTGATAGAGTTCGTGTAACTTTAGGCGAACTAAAAAGTATTGAAGAAGGCTTGATTGTTGATTTATGTTCCGTTTATGATAATAAAGTTTCATTGAAAGTTGGCGGAAAGTTGGTTGCTTCAGGGGAATTGGTAATAATCAATGACCGTTTTGGAGTAAGAATTGAAAATGTTAATTCTACGGAAGAAACTCCGTCTCAACAACCACAAATAAATGAAGAAGAAAACGAGCAAGAAAAAGAAGAAGATTTTGATTACAGTGATTTTGAAGTAGAAGATGAAGATGAAAATTCAGAAGAATAATTGACTTCAGAAAAAATTCTATTAAATCTTAATCGAGGGAATCTCTTAAAAAGGGAGAAAATTATGGGATATTTAACTAATTTTATTGTATATACTTTGGCAATGGTTGGAGTGATTGTATTAGCATTATTTGTTTTTAAAACAACTACTTCAGGAGGAAGCAAAGGTGCATCATCAAAATATTTGAAAGTGCATGACTCACTATCTTTAGGACCAAGAAAAACTTTATATATAGTATCTGCCGGAGAAGAAAAATTTTTAATAGCCGGAGATGTTGACAAAACAACATTGATTTCTAAATTAGGTGTTCAAGAAAAAGCACAAACAAAAGAACTTTCCGGTGAATCTTTTAAAGAAACAATGGCAAATTTACCGGCAAAAAATTCTTATATGGATAAAAGTATTGTTGGAATATATAAAACACAAAACAAGCCTTATGATTCTGTAATGAAGAATTTGGCAGAGAGAATAAAAAGTGATTGAGTAACTAAGTGAATAAGTGAATAAGTTTTTACAGAAAATTAAACAAAATTAGACCCGATTAACAATAAATAATAATGATACAACTTATTCACCTAATCACCTAGTCACTTGGTCACTTGTTTAAATAAAGGAATAAAAAATGCCTATATTAAATGATATGAATCCTGTTTTACAAATGCTAACGGTAATGACGCTATTTTCACTCTTGCCGTTTGTATTTTGCTGTATGACGTGTTTTTTGAGATTTACAATCGTATTTTCATTGCTTAAAACGGCAATGGGTGTTCAAGTACCACCGTCAATTGTTACAATCGGACTTTGTATGATACTTACATTTTATACAATGGGTGGTGTGTTTGAAAAAATGTACGAAAGAGGTTCTATACCATATCAAAAAAACGGAAATCTAATAATGGCAATAGACGAAGGCTCTAAACCATTGAAAGAATTTATGATGAAACAAACTCGTGAATCTGATTTGGCGTTTTTTGTTGAACTCAAAAGAAAAACCCCGCCAAAATCTCCGGAAGATTTAACTATCTGGGAAGTTGCTCCGGCTTATATTTTGAGTGAGTTGAAAGTTGCTTTTGAAATCGGCTTTATCGTGTTTGTTCCGTTTATTGTACTAGACCTTGTAGTTGCAAACATATTGCTGGCACTCGGTATGTATATGCTATCACCAACAATCATTTCATTGCCGTTTAAATTACTGATATTTATTGCAGTTGACGGCTGGGCATTGATTGTTCAAGGGTTGGTGCAAAGTTACAATTAAAAATCATAGGCAGACATGTCTAAATAATCGGTGGGGTAACCCCACCCCTTAATCCCATCCCTCAAGGGGCGGGGAAGAGAAAATAAATCTAGTAGTAGCAAAGTATACGTTCCGTCTAAAGGTTTAAAAATGAATGATTTAGAAACAACAACAATAATTGAAGATAGAATTTTTACAATTCGTGGTCAAAAAGTAATGATTGACCGTGACCTTGCAGAGTTGTACGAAGTTCCAACACATCGATTAAATGAAGCTGTAAAAAGAAATTTAAAAAGATTCCCTATCGATTTTATGTTCAAACTCACTAAAGACGAGCTAAATGAACTTATCGCAAATTGCGATAGGTTCAAGACTTTAAAACATTCGCCAACTACACCGAATGTTTTTACCGAACAAGGCGTATCAATGCTATCAAGCGTTTTGAACAGTGATAGAGCAATTTCTATAAATATTGAAATTATTAGAGCATTTGTAAGATTGAGACAATATGCATTAACACAAACTTCAACAAATCAAGAAATCGCAGAATTAAAGAAAATGTTAATGTTACATATAGAAAATACTGATACAAGATTTGCAGAACATGATGAAACAATAAAGCGAATTATTAATGTTTTGAATAATTTAATAGAAAAACCAAAGGAGACAAAGCCAATTGGATTTAATACAAGATAAAAAATAAACTTACTTAATAGTTGGTGGGATAACCCCACCCCTCAATCCCCTCCCTCAAGGGGCGGGGAAGAGAAAAAGTCTGTTCCAAAGGAGCACTTGGAAAGATAATTAAAATTAGTAGTGATAAGAAATGTGCTCCGTCTAAAGGTTAAAAAAATCGATAGCAAAAATCCTGTAGTTTGCTCCAAAGGCACACGGAGTAGGCAAACAAAAATATGGTAGTAATACAAAATGTGTGCCGCCCATAGGTTAAAAAATATGATTGAAGTACTTACTGAATATTTAGCAAAAGGATTTATGACAATGTTGTCAATTTCAATGCCATGCGTACTTGTGGCGGCGGCAATCGGTTTGGTTGTCGGGATTATTCAAGCGGTTACACAGGTACAAGAACAAACGATTTCTGCTGCGCCAAAGATTTTTGCGGTATTCATGGTTATTGTTATTGGCGGAATGGGTTTTATTAAGCTCCTTACAAACTTATTTCAAGAAGGAAGCGTACTTGCATTCAATGGTGTAACTAAGAACCAGAACTATGTGTTACCTGCGGATTATTACAAATACACAACTCCTTTTGAGGGAGAAATGAAAGACAAATTCAAAAATGTACCTGACGTAAAAGAAATTATGAAAAACCCAGGGAAGGTGCCTTATATTGATAAACAACAAAAAATAAAATATGATACTGCACCAAAAGCGCCAATGCCAAAACCAAATTTTGTAGAAACAAATAAGATTATAGGAAAATAAACACACAGATATGTCGCTCCTCACGGACGAGAAAGGTGATTAAGTAAATAGGTGACTAAGTGAATAAGTGGTTAACATTATTTTTAATAATAATATTAGGAAGTCCGGTAATGGCTTATCAGGACTGTCTTATAACGACTAATGGAAAACTCACTGACATAAGCATTGAAAACAATTCTGTTGTGGATGTTTATCCGCTTGTTACTTTGATGAATGATAAAAACACGTTAATGGTTACACCTTTAAAAACAGGTAAGACAAGATTTTGCGTACTTAAAAACGATAAAGAAATTGTAATGTTTAATATTGAAATCAAGAATGATGAAACAATAATTGATGAGGTTAAAGGTTTTGAGATTTTAACTATAGATAAACCGGTTGAAGACGGAGAAGAGGAGTTTGAGTTGGACAAACCACCGATATAAATGGATTGCCACGAAAATCTTACGATTTTCTCGCAATGACGTATTGCTAGTTCTTTTGCACCTTGTCAGTGCGAGTCGTGAAACGACGAAACAATCCAGTGATGCAATTATTTGTAGTAGGTTGGCTTTACTAAGCCAACAAGAAAAAGATAGAGGCTTGTGGGGATTTGTCTAATAACCCCACCCCTCAATTCCCTCCCTCAAAGGGCGGGGATGTATAAAAAAATAGAGTGAACTAAAAAATCCGATAATAAGGAAAAGTCAAATGGATGAAATGTTAAGACAAATAGCTATAATGTTTCCTGAATTTGAAAAATATTTTTCAGCAGGATTTATTGTCTTTGCACGTCTTCTTGGATTTATTCGATTTGCACCGGTTTTGAATAGAAAAGAAATCAATACTACAGTAAAATTGGCATTGGCACTTTTGCTAACAATGATGATAACTCCGCTGTTACACCCCGGAACACCTCCTGCGGGAGTTTCTCCAATGTTGTTGTGGCTGTTGAATTTTGCGGTAGGTGCAATTATTGGTTATATTGCGCAATTGATTATTCTGGCGATTGAAGCCGGTGGAGATATGATTAATACTCAAATGGGGTTGTCTTCAGCGATGGTAATGGATCCGACTACAAATAGCCAAACTTCTATTCTGAGCAGAGTTATTACGTTACTCGCAATTTGTATTTTTATTGAACTTGGTGGATTATATTGGCTTTTTAATGCGCTTATAAGGAGTTTTGAAATATTTCCTGTGTATGCAGTAAAAATTCCGTTAGAAAAAATTATCAATATTGATTATCTGGTAAAAATGACATCTAATGTTTTATATATGGGCTTGCAAATTACTTCTCCGGTTCTTCTTGCAACATTAGGTCAGGATATCATTTTGGGTGTAATTTCCAAAACCGCTCCTCAAGTAAACGTTTTTCAATTAAGCTTCCTTTTTAAACCGGTTTTTGGTGCAGCAATTATGATATGGATATTACCAATGCTAATCGGTGTTATTTCTGATTTCTTTTTGTCATTTTCAAGTATTTATTAATTGTAAAAAACATGTTAAAATTAATATATAATATGAGGTTTAATATGAAGAGAAAAGGCTATACAATAGCAGAAGTTATAATAACACTGGCAATAATTGGAGTTGTTGCTGCATTGACAATTCCTCCGTTTGTAACAAATTATAGAAAACAGTCTTATGCAACTTCTTTATCAAAAGCCGTTGCAAATTTTGAAAATGCAATGACAACAACAATGATGAGAGACGGAGTTAACGACCTTTTTAGTACTAATGCTTGGAAAGCTAGTGCTGCTAATTTCTCTAATAACCTAAATTTTGCGATTAAAAGCTCTTCTGTTTCCGGTTCAACAAAGATAATTAGTTTAAAAAATGGAGCCGTATATAGAATAACTACTCAGAATAGTGACGGGAATGCAAAAAAAGAATTAGAGGTTCTAAATGCGGGTACCAATATGACAGCTAAAGCTGGAGAAGTAACTATTGATATAAATGGTGATGCAAAACCTAATACCATTGGGAGAGACCAATTTAAATATTTAATTGGTAGTGACGGTATTTTATATCCACTATACTCTAAAGATTGGGCGGTTTACACCGGTAAAACATATTCTGAACCAAAAACAGAATGCGTTAACAATAAAAAACTTGATTATTGTGGTGCATATTTACAATTGAATGGTTACAAAATGGATTATTAGAAAGGATTTATATATGAAAAAACGAGGTTTTACCCTTGCAGAAGTTATGGTTGCTCTTGGTTTGATTGGAGTTATTGCTTCTTTAACAATTCCGACATTTGTAGCAAGCAGTAAAAATAGAGCTAATGCTGCAAAATTAGCAACAACGGTTTCTGCTGTTGAAAATGCTTTTACTTCAATGATTGCATCTGAAGCAGTAAATGATTTAACAGAAACTGATTTTGGTACAAATAAAACAGAAGATAATTTGAATAAATATTTGAAACTTAGTGGTAGCAAAGAAAAATTAAAAGATTATTATGGTACAGACGCACCTTTTTCAACTTTAAGCAAAACCGGTTCACAACCGACTGTAACTCGCATTTTTCAAACAAAAAGCGGAGCTTTGCTAATGTTTAATGATTCTGCTGTTGCTTCGGCAGCTGACAACTCTCACCCTGGGTCAATTGGACAATTGTCAATTGATGTTAACGGAACTGCTAAACCAAATGTATGGGGTAGAGATGTATTCTATTTTAGAATTGGTAATGACGGTATATTATATCCGGCTGGCGGAGATAAGTTCTCCAAAATGGATGCAAGTGGTTCCAGCATGTCATGTTCAGGAAGCACTAAAAACCAAGGTTGTACGGCTAAATTAATTGAAGACAATTACGAAATAAAATATTAGAAATGTTAAAAAAATTTGTTTCAAAAATATCTATTCACACAATATTGATAGCAACAAGCTTGCTATCAATATTTCCGTTTATTTGGTTAACTTCAACCTCTTTAAAAGGAGTTAATGAAGATATTTTTGCATACCCGCCAACCATCATTCCTCAAGATTTTACTTGGGCAAATTATATTGACGTATGGCATAGAGTTAATTTTGTGGGATATTTTGTAAATAGCATGATTGTTGCAGCATTAACAGTGTTATTAAACCTTGTTTTATCTTCTCTTGCGGCATATCCATTGGCAAGAATGCAATTCAAAGGAAAAAAATTAGCATTTTTTTCAATTCTTGCAACAATTATGATTCCATTTCAAGCTATTATGCTTCCTGTTTACATAATCACTTTAAAATTACACTTAATCGACAGTATTAATGCTGTTATGGGTTATATTGGACTTGTAATGCCTTTTGCAGTAAGTGCTTTTGGAATATTTTTAATGCGACAAGCGTTTCTTAAAGTTCCTCACGAGGTTGAAGAAGCTGCAATTGTTGACGGCTGTAATGTTTTTCAAATGTTCTATAGAGTTGTTTTACCAATGGTTAAACCAACTCTTGCAGTACTTGCAGTCTTTACTTTTATTGGCTCTTGGGGAGAATTTTTGTGGCCAAGTATTATGCTTACAAGAGATTCAATGTACACCTTGCCTGTTGGAATTAATAATTTGCAAGGAATGTTTTCTGCGAACTGGAGATTTATTGCTGCAGGTTCTATAATTGCAACAATTCCAATTATTATTTTCTTTCTTGCTATGCAAAAATATTTTATTTCCGGAGAAAATGACGGAGCTGTTAAAGGATAGCAAAAAAATAAATCACGGGTTTTTATATTTGTATGAAAATACAAAATATACAAAACAATTATTATTCCCCTAAATTTGGTTCTTGGCACCGAGAAGTATTCAAACCTGCTTCTGATACGGTTTTACAAGAACTTAAACACAGAAATGACACTCGATTTTATCGAGATGGCAGTCGCTGGTATAGAATTGTAAATATGCTAACAGAGAAATACAAAAAAACTCCGAAGGTAAACACATATTGCTATGGTTGTTCTAATGGTTCAGAACCATATACTTTTTTAATGGAATTAATGAGCATTTGCGATAAAACAATTGTACAAAAATTTTTACCAATTATTGCAAAAGATTATGATGAAGTTGCCATAAATATGGCTAAATCAAACAAACTTCCAATTGGGCCATGTGAAATGTCTAATATTAATCAATATACAGGAAATTCCATTGATAAATATTTTGACAAGGCTCCCAGTGCTGGAAATTCGAAAACTTATTATTCTGCAAAACCTATTTTAACAGATAATATACAATTTAGCGTTGCTGATGTACTTGAAGATTATAAAAATATTGAGCCTGATAATACAATTGTTTTCGCAAGAAATTTTTGGCCTTATTTATCTGATGAAAAGCAAAAGGAATTAGCAACAAATCTTGGTCAACATCTTGGCAAAAATTCTACTCTCATCATTGGAGATTTTGATTTGGTAAACCTTAAATCTAACAACTATATCCCCGTGTTGCTTTGGAATGCCGGCTTTAATCCTACTGACAAAGATACTATATTCGTTAAACCTTAATTGACTCCGGATTTTCAAGTTCTCTTTTTATATCGTCTACAGAAACATGAATTATTGGAGAATTGTCGTCTTTTTTAAGATAAACATCCAGTATTCCGGCTTGAACAATAAATCTTTTACACAGAATACAAATAAAGTTATGACCATAAATATACATGGAGGCTCCAATACAGCGATCTTGTCCGGCTTGAATAATAGCATTTTGCTCAGCATGGATTGAACGACAAGTTTCATAACAAGTGCCTGACGGAATGTTGTTCTGAATTCTATAACAAAAACCCCTTTCATAACAAGATTCTACACCGGAAGGAGTTCCGTTATAACCGGTTGCCTTAATTTTTTTATCTTGCCCTACTATCACAGCACCAACTTGTGCTCTTAAACAATTTGAACGTGAAGAACAAGTTTTTGCCATATCCAAAAAATAATCAGTCCAGCTTTTTATTGTCATTTCCAAATACCCCTTTTGAAAATATTATACATCAAAAAAGCGGATTGGTTTTTTAGACCAATCCGCCCTCATGGGGTAATCTACATTTTTGAATCTTTAAACTTTAATCATTTCTTTTTCTGAGAAATATTCGACCACCGTATCCATTACATTATCAAAGAAAAAGTCTAATTCACTGGAAAGACTTCTTTCGGCGGGGTCAATGGCAAGTGATTCTGATGAACTAAATCTTGATAACATTTCATTTTCGATACGCATATTCTAATCCTTTCCTGTATAGTCTCTGTTTTGTATTTTGCTTACAAATTTTATATCGGCATTTTTTGGAAAAACTTTAGAGCTTTAACAAATTTTGTTACAAAAATTTACACATAATTTTTAATGATAATTTTTTGAAAATCAAGTTTTGGTATTGTATTTCCTGAAATTTTATACTAAAATACTCGGTGTAAATACGTAATTAAGGGGTAGAAAATATGAAGTTCGTTGCGGGAAAAGACGATTTACTTAACGGTATTAGGATTGTTGAAAGAGCTACTGTTGTTAAAGGCTTACAGCCTGTATTAGCAAACGTTTTAATTGAAACGGTTGGTACTAATCAAATTAAGTTAACAGCTACGGATTTTGATTTATCTATTACAACTTTGATTGATGCTCAAGTTGAAACAGAAGGTAAATTTACCTTACCGGCTAAGAAGCTTGGTGAAATCATTTCAAGATTACAAGATGAGCTTGTTAAAATTGAATTAAACGGTTCAACCGTAACAATTACTTGTAAAAATTCAAAATTCGATATTATTGGTATTTCTGCAACCGAATTCCCGCAGGTTGAAGAAAATATTTCAGAAGAAGATTCTATTGAAATTGAAACAAAACCATTCACAAAAGCTATTCGTCAAGTTGTTTCAGCTGCTGCCGGATATGAAACAAATAACCTTCTTTCAGGAGTAGTTTGTGAAGTCAATAAAAACATCCTAGAAATGGCAGCTACTGACGGGAACAGACTTGCAAGAGTAAGAGAAGTTGTTAAAAACAATTCTGTTGATGAAGAAAAAATTTTTGAAATGTTAATTTCTTCAAAAGTTTTGGCTGAATTGTCCAAAATCGCTTTACTTGCAGAATCTGATAATATTAAAATTTGCAAGGAAGTTAAGAAGATTGTTATTACGGTTGATAAAACAAAAATTATTACTCGTTTAATGCAAGGACAATTCCCTAAATATAATCAACTTATTCCACAAACTTTTCCTAAAGAAGCAAAAGTTAATAAAGCTAATTTAATTGCAGCACTGGAAAGAGTTGCTGTTATGGTTAGTGAAAAGAACAGTATTGTTAAATTTGAATTTGCAGATAATACTTTAAAATTATCAGGTGATTCTCCGGAAGCCGGAAATTCTCAAGATGAAATTGATGTTAGTTATATGGGAGAACCTCTTGCGATTGCATTTAACTATAAATTCGTTTTGGAATTCTTAAAAATTGTAGAAACTGATGAGATTTCAGTTCAATTGAACACACCACTTTCTGCAACAGTATTTGCGCCGTGCTCTGATGAAGATTATATTTATCTTGTAATGCCGGTACAATTGAGAGGCTAGTTAATATAATTGAAAATTGAAAGTGAGAAATTGAAAATTTTTACAGTAGATTGGTTTTACTAAGCCGACAACAAAAGCCTGTAGTCTGCTCTAAAGGCACACGGAGTAGGTAAACAAAAAATATGGTAGTAATACAAAATGTGTGCC
>CAZHEI010000023.1:0-23086 GCA_964531425.1 uncultured Vampirovibrio sp.
TAATACAATGACACTTAAATAATAGTTTAGCAAATTCATCTCTTGAAAAAGCTTTTGTTTGAGATAAAAGTTTATCAATTTTCTTTTGGTCATTAATTATTGAGGCATATGGAATATCAATGATTTCATCCAAATCTTTTGGCATCGAATCTTTATCAACACGGAAAAATTTTGTTTCTTTTTCGTTAGTAGTTACAAAGAAATTAGCTCCGGACCAAGCGGCATAATTAGCACCTTGGTAATAATCTTCTTGACGAATTTTTACAGTTTCAGCTTTACACTCAACAACAATAAATGCTGCTTTTGCCTTTTGTTTGTCTTCTTTAGATTTCCATACGACAATATCGGCTCTGGCTTTACCTTGACCACGATGAGAGTTGTTAACTTTTAATTCTTCGCCAATTTGTTCAACATCATAACCATATACATTAACTAAGCGACAAATATAACTTTACCTAACTTGTTCTTCAGGAGTCAATACTAACCATTTATCTCGTATTGGTGAATAAATTTTATTCCCATCAATTTGAACTTCCAACTTTAATGCCATATCTAACCCTTTCACGTGTTTTTATTTTAGCATGAACATTATTCTTTGGAAATTTGTTAAAACTCATCAAAATTTGCAATTAAATGATACAGTTTTTACAAGCACTACATTTATGTTAAAATGAAAGCATTCGGAGGTATTCATGGCGAATGAAGTTTCTAAAATTTATAACGATATAGCAGAGTTGCTTAATATTGCTCGTGCGAAAGCTTATCATTCAATTAATTCAATTATGGTTGAAACTTATTGGAAAATCGGGCAACGTATTGTTGAAGAAGAACAGGGCGGAGCTTCTCGTGCTGAATATGGAACAAAACTTATTGAAAATTTGTCTAAATACCTTACAGATACTTTTGGCAAAGGCTTTTCTGAAGCAAATTTGAAGAATATGCGTCAATTTTATGTTGCATATCCTGAATTCGACAGACAGTGTCTATCGAATTTGAGTTGGTCAAATATTGTTAGAATTTTACGCATAGATAACCCCAGCGAACGTAATTATTATTTAAAAGAAGCTGTATCACAAAATTGGTCTTATCGCCAACTTGAACGCAACATAAAAAGTGGGTACTATCAAAGATTATTATCTACTCAAGAAAATATAGAAAATCAATGTTTACCTGCTGTTATTAACACAAAAGAATTTATAAAAGACCCTTATGTTTTAGAATTTCTTGACTTACCTGAAAATATTGAAGGCAAAGAAAGTGTGTTGGAAACTGCTTTAATTAATAATTTGCAAAAATTCTTGCTTGAACTGGGCAAAGGCTTTAGTTTTGTTGCTCGTCAATTCAGAATTAGCACTGAGACAGACCATTTCTACGCAGATTTGGTTTTCTATAATTACATACTAAAATGTTTTGTTGTTATTGATTTAAAAACTACAAAATTAACTCACGCTGATATCGGGCAAATGGATATGTATGTCAGAATGTTTGATGAATTAAAGCGTGGAGTTGATGATAATCCAACAATCGGAATCATTATGTGTACAGATAAATCTGAAACGATGGTTAAATATTCAATCTTACAAGAAAGTCAACAAATTTTTGCAAGTAAGTATAAAACTGTGCTTCCGACAGAAGAAGAGCTTGCAGACATGATTGAAAAAGAAAATATAAAATTGTTACCAAAAGAAGATTAGTCAAACCCTGTTCATAAA
Source organism: uncultured Vampirovibrio sp. (assembly GCA_964531425.1). GTDB lineage: Bacteria > Cyanobacteriota > Vampirovibrionia > Gastranaerophilales > Gastranaerophilaceae > CAG-196. The sequence continues at coordinate 1,713 of CAZHEI010000023.1, forward strand.
GTGTTCAAAAAGTTAATTAAATATTAATGAATAATGAGTAAAAGATTTGTTTTCAAATTAGCATTATTCCTTTATTACAAAATTTATGGAACATTTTATGCTATTATGAGAAATATACTAGGGGTGTTTATGAGTGAAGAAATGATATTTATAGTACTTGGAATTATAATAGTTGGATTTTCTATTTTTATTACAAAGCAAAAACAGGAGAGTACAACCACAAGAAATATTATGTCAGATAAAATTAATATAATATTAGAGTTATCCCCTAATGAATTCGCATCTAAATTTATTGCTAAAAAAATAGCTGATTTTGCTTCTCCAGATATTAAAAACTTAAATTTACCAGAAAGTACAGTAAAAGAAGTTATACACTCTGCACCTAAATATATGTTTGAATTTAGTATGTTAATTTTATATTATGCCTATGAAATTGCAAAATTTCGGGATAAAGAAATAACTTATGATAACATACTAAATTTTGCAACTAAATCTGCTATTTCAAGCATGGGAATGATTGCTTTTGGAATTGACAAAAAATTCTATGATAATTTTGAACTCGTATTTAAAAATCGATTAGGCTTATACAACAAAAAAACGAATTCTCAAATTAAAAATATTTTATGTAATCTCAGTTTTGAAGAAATAAAAGTTTGTAAACCAATAATTAAAAATGATATTCCTGATAATATAATTAGTGGTATGCCCTTATTTATTGAACATTTAAACAATGTTTTTGCAGGGAAGGAATTATATGTATTTTCTGAATTAGTATTTATGTATATAGACCATAATAGAAAAATGTTTGAAATATCCGAAGATGATATTCCAGAAAAAACAGAACACATTGAAACCATTATGTATGACATTGATAGAACAGAACCTTCACAGTTTTTTATTGATACAAGAAAATTAGTAGGAAATTGGTTACAACAAAGAATGGACCAAATAGAGGGAACTCGTTGGATAAAAGGATATTTAACATATCCTGCTTTTGAACATTTATCTTTTTCTTATAAAAATAAAATATTTTGTGTTGTTGTAGATATTATTGATGAAAATACAAAGAAATCATGTTTACCCGAAAAAACAAAAAATTTGTTAATCAAAGAATGTATAAAAAACAATTTAATTCCATGTTTATACAAGGTTTTAGTCGATAATCCTAAAAAACCTGCATATAACACCTTAAAACAATATAGTGACGGTTGGAATTTATTTGATGCAAGATCAAATGAACCGATTATTCCTGAAAGATTAGGAACGGATGATTTAGTAGAAATGTCCGAATGGGAATTAAATGATTTTGCCATTCAAATTGTAAGGAACTACATAACAGATAATCTAAATTTAAAAATATTATCCTATCAAAATATTGTAGGAATTGATCCTCAACTTTGGTTTATAGATGAGAATAGCGAAAAACACTATGTTATTGTAAGATACACTATGTATCCAAATAAAGATGCTAAAATGCCAACAAACATTATAAGTATTCAAAATAAATGTAAAGGTTATGAGGGCTTTTTTGCAAGTGTAGCATTTTGTTCCAAGGAGAAAAATCCTTCAATATTATACAGAGGTCAAGCATCTTTTATTTCATTTGATGGTTTAAAGAAATTAGAACCCGTAAACGAACTTTCAACTATACCGTTAGAAGAACTTGCATTAAAAATTTCAGCAAAGGTCGCAAATACATTTATGAACTTTAATTTAAAAAATTTAACCGAAGATGAAAGAATAGATTACTTATATATGTATTCAATTGAATTATTATTAAACATATACTCTAATTTAATTATTAAAAAAAATACAAGTGCAAACGAAAATAACTTATTTCCAATACTATTAGCATATTTTGAAAAAATGACACCACCCAATCATAGAGGTTTAATCGATTGGACAAATGTTATTATGAGTAGATGCAAATTATATCGCCAAATGGCAAATTTTGATAAAGATACATATGGTACATATTTCGCTAAACTTTGCCAACACGAAATAAATAATGAGACTATTTATACATATGAATCAATAGAAAATGTTCCTCTAACTTCATATGATAATAAGTTAAATCATTTCTACAAAGAAATATCAAAAACCAATATACTAAGTGATATAGAGAACAAAATTAAAAATTATTTATAAAAAAGTAAATAATTTTATTATTTTTTTACAAACCCCAAATGATAACCGTGTGATTTACGTTTTTTATAACAGGCTTTTAATAATTCTATAATTGCAAAAAGTTTCAATGCATTTTTTATTTATTTCAAACGTTGTTCAAAAAGTGTTCAACAGGTCGAGCAAGATGGGCAAATTGTATTTTATGTATAAAACCTCATTTGAGTAGATTTACGACATTAAAACCGACTTTTAAACGTAATCATTTTGCACCATATATAAGTTTTATAGAACAGTTATTTTTTTCATGAAATTCCCTTATTTTATGTTGCATAAATTTTTTCAAGGGGATTATAATTTCCCTTTTCTAAATTTTCTATCAGCTTCTTATATATTTTAACAAAATTCCCTAATCCGTAATACCCTATTGATTTTTGAATATAAGTTAGCGGAATATTTTGTTTTAAACACAGATTTACAAAATTGTGCTGTAAATCGCTTGGACGAAGTTTTACGATTCCAAGATGTGCAGATAGACCTCTTAGTATAATATTTTCAATATATTGCTGAGGATATTTGGGTGAATTGAATTTGAATACAAAATTCGTTAATTCAGGTTTTATTTCTTCAAATTTCATTTTCAAAATACGAGAAATTCTATCATCGATTTTTAATTTTCTTATTGTTGAGCCACATCTGTTTAAAATAAGTCGCTGTTCAAACAGAAAATATTTTAAGAATATTGTATTATCTTCAAAATTTATCCTTTCCCAAGTTAAACCTAATATTTCGGGAACACTTGCTCCTGTAGACAAAGTCAGATAAATTACCGGATAAGCTGACGGATATTTTTTATAACAATGATTCAGTAATTCAATAATTTCTTCAGTAGATAATATATTCATATCAACATCGTAAACACTTTCTCTGGTATTATCTCTTGATATAAGACTATTTGTTTGCGGGCATACTGCTTTTATAATTAATTTCAATAATGCAATATAAATATATACCGATGTTAACTGGAAACCATTGTCAAACATACTTTGTTTGTATTGGGCAACAATTTTTGTTGTTATTTCTCTTATAGTTAAATTATCAAAATATGGTTTTAAATGGTTTTTATAATTTGTTTTATCGTGCACTAATTTTTCAAGTTTATTTTCCATTTTTAAATGTTTTAAATATATGTAGGCTGCTTTTTCAAATTTCATATCAAGAGGTTCTTTTAGTTGAATAATCTTATTTTCTGCTTTTGGAACAATAATATTATTTCTGAAATATTCAATTTGCTCTTTGGTAAATTCATCTTTAACTTTTCTTATAAAAGAAGATGATGTATAAGCACAAGGTTGTTCAATTTTATGTTTCGATTGTAATTCTTTCTGAGCCATATATATTGCTTCTGATGCTGATAATTTTTCATTAGTCAAATAATATTTTTTAAAATAAACATATATTTCATCGGGAATAGATACCGTTATATGTTTGCTAAATTTAGGCAGAATGCCTCTAAAACCATATTGATTATATTTTTTTTGAATTCTTGTAAAAGTTGATGGTGTTATTCTTGGATAATTAGATGTTTCATTAAATAGCTCTATAATTTTATTTACATTTTTTCTTCCTGTTTGATTAACGATATTCAATAATTCAACATAGGCTCTTACTCGATTTTGAGTTTCTTCACTTAATTTTAAGAAATCCTCATAACCGTCTTCTTCATCTATAACAATTGGTTTTGATTCGTTTATAATGCCCACATTATCTTCGTTAATTTTAGATTTTCTTTTTATATTAAAAAAATACATATTATTATTTTTCAAAACGATTTGATGTTTTACTAAGTCCGATAAAATTTCAGTTACTTCTTTTTCGTTAAGTTCTGATATAACAATTAATTCGTCAAGATTAAATTTATCCAGTCTTCTTGCCATTTTTATAATTAAATCTTTATTGTTCAATTTTTAATCCTTTCACTTGTTTTATATCAATTTTGTTTAATCCATTTGTTTTAGCCAGATTTTCAAGCAATGAAATTCCTTTGATAATTTGACGAAAACGGTTTGTTTTTTCAAAAAAGATTTCTTTTGCCTCGTCTGTTATTTTAATTTCTGATAATTCTTCAACAATAACTTCCATATCTTCTTTTGAAAAAGGCTTGAATTCTATGATTTCAGAAAGTCTGTCATATAAATGTCTGTATTTACCAAGTTTTATTTTAGCTTCCTGCATTCCGATTAATACAACAGGTGTTCCTGTTAAATCGTGAACATCTCGTAAAGTTTCAATAATTTTATTGCGGCTGATAAGATAATCAATTTCATCAATAATTATTACTTGCGGTTTCAATCTTAAATGTGCAATACATTGTTCCATAAGATTAGCCATTTTCCTTGAGGGAGATTCTCCAAGTTCAAAAACAATTTTTTCCATTAACCATCGACTTGTCATTTTGTTTTGGGCTCTTACATAAATAGTCTCATTTCTTGTCGCCCACCATACAGCAGTTTGTGTTTTGCCTAATCCCGGGTCTCCATATACCAAACCCATTTTAGGAATCTCATTGGATTTATCTATTAATTTATTCATCAGACCAAAGAAATTTTTGACATTACGAGTTTTAACAAATAATTTGTGCATCAATTACCCCCTTATCTTCGCCATATATTTGTTCATATTCATCAGTTTTCTTATATTCTTCAATCCAGTCTTTCTCACTTTTAGTAAGATTTTCTTTCTTAATTAGATGTTCATATTTTTCATATTTGTTTTGAAAAATATCATTAGAACATTCTTTATGAGCCTGTTTTTTAACTTCAATTTGGAATTGCCGTATTTCATTTTCATTTTGTTTTTCAGGTAAATCCATTGTTAATAGCGGAGTATAAACCTGATTTCGTTTTAGATGATTTATGTATTCTTGTTCTGTTCTTTTTTCTAACTGTTTCTTTAATTTTGTTTTTTGTTTTAAATCTTCTATATCTTTTGCCTCGCCCAAATAATTTGCTAACGGGTGAATAGGCTCAACTCTTTTTGCTGTACATATAAATTCTCCGTTTAATTTGTAAACCTTAATTGAACTTAAATCGAATAGGCTATATTTAATTATTACTTTCTTTTTATAGCCAAATAATGCTTCGTTATAATAATTATTTTTGAGGAATAAGATACCGTTTCTGTAAATGTTTTTAACTTCACGAACCATCATAAGGTCATCTAAAGTATCAATATTGACACCTTCACTCTTGCCACTTTCAAGAACATCTCCTATTGTTTTATCTTCAAGGTGCGGGCATTGTTGTGCATAATGATATTTTTGCATCCAAATCTCAAGAACTTGCACAACTTGCTCTATTGTCGGAATATTTATCTTGAAAATTTCTTTGTGGAATTTTTCATTTCTTTTTAATTGAGCAGGCTTTTTAATAATACTTGTGCCAGTATAAGATGGAAGCATTACTTCAAAACTGTCTTGCAATTCTCTAAACAATCTTTCAATAGGTTTTGCTTTTGCGTTGTAGGGTTTTGCATAAATCGGCTGAATACCAAGATTAGTAAATAATCCTGTTATTCCGTTTTCTATAAAATATTTTGCCTTAAAAGCCTTGCCGTTATCTTGATACACAAATTTTGGAACTTTGCCTAGATTTATTATCGAATTTCTTAATGCACTTGCAATACACTGAGTGTTTTCTTCAAGCATTATTTCAAACCCGACAAATCCGCCTGATTTCCAATCTTGATAAGCAACCAATGTTGGTCTTACAGGATTTCCTGTATAAGGATGCTTAACAAAAAATGCTAATTTATGACCGTCACCAACAATTATATCTCCGACTTTCAACTTCGAAACATCTCTTGTAATATATGGCAAAACTTTATCGTGTAGGGCTTTATTTCCTTCTCTAGCCTCAATCCAAATATTATAATGTTTATTTTTGTAATTATTAGCAAATCTTTTATATGTTAAATCGCAGCACAAACTTTTAAACCCACGTTGTGTTAATGCCATTTTCGTATATTTAATTGCTTTTCCAATGTTTAACTGGTTTGGATGAAGAAGATTTTTCAAAAGTTCAGACTTTTCTTCTTCAGTTAAAATAGACTTTTTGGTTTTTTCGCCAAATGTATAATTGTTAATCAAACAATGCCAATCATCATTATTTATGCGGAGTTTTTTGTGCCATTCATAAATTGTTCCGATAGCAACTTTGCCCACTGTTCCAAATAAATCACTACAAATACAGCCATTATTGTAAGCATCAAGAAAATCTTTTCCAGCTATTGTTTTATTTTTCTTGCTTAATCTAAATTCATCCCATTTTTTGATTAAATCGTATTTTGCAAGAGCCAATTTCTTTTGAATTTCGGGTACAGCATAAGTTATTGGTACAAGTTGAGCAGATTTTTCTTTGTTTGATGTTACTTTTTCTCTAACATTTTCTTCTAAAGATGTTACTAAAATCTCGTAAGATTTTGAACATTTTCTAATAACATATTTATTTTTGCTTATTGCCTTTCTGACTGCTCTTTCTGATATACCTTTGATTTGAGCGAGTTCTTTAGTTGTAATCCAATAATCATTTGAGTTTTGCATAAATATCTCCTCTCACACATTAACTCTGCATTTCCGAAAAGTGTAGTCAATGTATTCATATCGAAACATATCGACAACTTCTATTTCAATTGACAAAATCAAAAATTTTCTGATATTGCAAAAGCAAAATTTTTGTAGTATTTTATGGAACTTTTACAAACGGAACTAAACGGAACCTTGTTTGGTTCCGTTTGTAATATAATGAGAAAAAAGGGGTAATATGATTAGACACCAAGAAGCTGAAGAACCTGTGTGGGCAAAATATATAACAGAAGATAATTTACCAACCGAAGATTTGCAATATCTATGTTCAATCATAGGATTAGAAGCAACAAAGAAATTAATGTTTAAAGCAGCAGGAGAAAAGTTCTCAATCCATGCTCATTGCAATCAACCATACAAAAGACAATATATTATAGACAATTTTGATGGAACAAGAAAGAGTATGTTAGATACAACCCGAGCCTGTAAAACTACTCAAAGATTTGTTTATAAAGTAATTAAAGAACATGACGAGGAAAAAAGGAATAAAAAATCATAGGTTCCGTTTGGTTCCTTAAAAAGTTCCGTTAAGGTTCCGTTTTGTAACAGAAAAATATTTTTTCTGGAACCGGTGTTACTTTTTGAATGCCAAAAGTTCTATAATGGTCCATCGGCTTCCCCTTACAAAAATGAGACTTTAGGGCATATTGCTTTACAACTTTAGACTTCTTTTGGACACAATAGGGATACAAATCGGACATAACGGACTTTTCTGCAACCCTAAATACTCCTAAATTCTTTATATTTTGGGGATTAGAGGCAAGTTCCTCTTTTCTGCATTGTCCTGTTTCTTTACAGCTATATCTATATTTAAGCCAACTGTCCAAGCTCAGACAAATTTGGACAGTTAAAGGACTTTTCAAGACAATTCAAATGCGAATTTTGGAACACTTCCGACAGCTACAATTCAAACACAAAGCCAACTTTTAGCAATTTCGCATTTTACCCGCCCTCTCGCATTTGTCCTGTCAAAGTACAGGAACACTTCCGACAGCTATAATTCAAACACAAAGCCAACTTTCGGGAATTTCGCATTTTACCCGCCCTCTCACATTTGTCCTGTCAAAGTACACACAAACTGCTAAAAACACGCATTAAAAAAGAGTCCTTTCAGACTCTTTGCAAAATGGAGGAGGAGGTGGGATTCGAACCCACGGAACGCTCGCACGTTCGACGGTTTTCAAGACCGCTCCAATCAACCGCTCTGGCACTCCTCCAAAGATATTTAATTGGTTACAAGAACATCTTACCTAAAACATTTTTTTTTGTAAAGTGTTTTTTGTTGTTTTATTTAGCATGACAATTAAAAATATTTTATGATACAATGAAAACAGAGGAATTAGGGAAATGTACGACTATTTAAAAGGTATACTTACAGACAAAAGGAAAACTGCTAGAGGAACCTTTTTATCTATTGAAGTCGCTGGTATAGGATATTTGTTAGAAGTCACTGAACGTGACTTTATTTGTGTAGAGACGTCTGACTCTGAAAAAATAAAATTCTATACATCTCTTATTCATAGGGAAGATTCTATGAATTTGTTCGGTTTTTCTAACAAAGAAACTCGTGACATATTTCAAATTTTACTTTCTGTTTCCGGAGTTGGTGCTAAAATGGCGATTGCACTTCTTAATGAGTTTGATACTTATGATTTAATTTCTTTTGTAATCGATGGGAATTTTAAAGAACTTACTCGTGCAAAAGGAGTTGGTCCAAAGCTTGCTCAAAAAATAATTCTTGAACTTAAAGACAAATTAATGAAAACAGATATGCCAAAATCAACATCAACAACACTTCCTCAAAGTCAAGCGATTGCAGATACTCAGTCAATTATGCTTTCTTTGGGATACGACAGCAAAGAAATCGATGATGCTCTTGCTAAAATTATTTCAACAGTAGAAGATGATTCTAATCCGGAGGAAATATTAAGAAAGGCTTTGACATGTTTATCAATGTAACATATTGTAAATATTTCTTCTTGAGTAGCAATTTTTATTTTGAGGAGTGTTGATATTAACGTAAAGGAATTATTATGAATTTCAACATACCTAAATTTAATATCAACATACCAAAAGTTACTTTTAAAGGTAACGACAATAATACACCTATCTCTAGACCAACAAAAACCCCTCCAATTCCGAATGATACTTTTGAACTTTCAGTCGGTTATATTAATGATGCACACGGACAAACTAATAACATGATGAGAATTTTATCAGGAATCAAAGGAGATTTGCGTTTGTCAGCAGGAGATAATGATATTGGAGATGAGAAAAATATAGGTGTACATAAAGCGACTACGACATTTTTAAATCTTGCCGGAATAAGAGCAACTGCATTGGGAAACCATGAATTGGATACAACTCAAGCTGATTGTATTGATTCTATTAAAAGATTTAATGGAGATATCCTTTCGATTAATTATAAAAAAGATCCTTTAGAACTTCAAAGTAAAGAAGATATTGAAAAATTGGGTAGAGCTGAGTTAGATAAGCATCTTAAGAAATCAACCATTGTAGAAATTAAAGGTGAAAAAATAGGGCTTGTTGGAGCATCTGCAATAGATATGTTTGAAAGATTAACTCATCCAAACTATTATGCAGACAGCCACATGGATAGCTTAGATAAAACGATTGAAGAGATTCAGGAAGAAGTTAATAACCTCAGAGAACAAGGAATTAATAAGATTTTTCTTTTGTCACACCTTGGTTATAAACGAGATAAGATTGTTGCTAAAGAATTAGAGGGTGTTGATGTTATAATTGGTGGTCATACCCATGAATTATTTAGAGATATTAAAGAAGGTGATAATCTTTTTTACTCAAAAAGCGGCGAACCAATTGTATTAACAGAAGCCGGACGTGATGGTAACTATTTTGGTGAATTAAATTTAAGTTTCGATAAAGACGGTGTTATTACAAAAGCACAAAATAATATTGGAGAAACCAGATTTTTCTACAAAAATATGATTAACCAATACTTATTTGAACAATATTTAGGGAAGCCGGAAGTTGTCGGATATATAAAACATGCTCCAGCGCCTCCAAAATCGCTTGTTGAGGAAAATCCTCATGCGAACTTTGTTGCAGATATCATGAAAGAAGAAACTAATTCCGATATAGGAATATGGCACCATGCCGGAGTTCGAAATTTCTTTCACGAAGGCGAATTAAACTCTAGTGAAGTTAAAGATATGGCTCCATTTTTAGATTATGTAGTAGTTGCTAATGTAACAGAAAAATCTCTTGTTGATATGTTTAAAAATGCCATAGAAACTTCTTATTTATCTTCGTCTAAAAAGCCAGGACTATTTGCCGTTTCAGGCATGAAATACTCTGTAAATCCGGACAAAGGTATTCTTACAGGAATGAGTTTTATTGATAAAAATGGAAAAGAACATAAAATTAATATTGATAATCCATCAGAAGATAAGACCTACAAAATTGTTGCGGATGAGTTTTTAATGTCAGCAGGAGCTGATTTTAAAATCTTAGCAAATGAAGAAGATTACGTAGCACAATATCCTTTTGATAAAGATTACTTGGTATGTGAATATTTAAAAAGACAAAACAAACCAATTGTAATAAATCATACCGGACGAATTGAATTTGAAACAAATAACGATTAAAATAGCAAATTTTATTTTTAGTAGGTTTATTATCAAAAAAGTAGGAATTTATGAATTTAAAAATATCATTACCAATAATCAACCAATATACATTACCATTCAAAAAATCGCAAAACACTAAATCTGCGAATTTAGAAAAGACTCCAAAAGAAGATTCTTTTGAAATGTCAATTGGATATGTAAATGACATTCACGGTCAAACAAACAATATGATGAGAATTCTATCAGGAATCAAAGGTGACTTGCGATTATCTGCCGGAGATAATGATATTGGAGATGAGAAAAATAAAGCTGTCCATAAAGCGACTACTAAATTTTTAAATATTGCAAATATAAAAGCATCTGCTCTTGGAAATCATGAATTTGATACTAAACAAAATGATTTTGTAGAAACCGTTAAAGATTTTGATGGTGATATTTTAGCCGCAAATTTCAAAAAAGAATCTTTGAAGAATCAATCAAAAGAAGAGATTGAACAACAAGGACGTGTTGATTTAGGTAACAGTGTCAAAAAAACATCTATAGTTGAAGTTAATGGAGAAAAAATAGGGCTTGTTGGAGCATCTCCTGTCGATATGTTTGAACGAACTACACATCCTGATTATCACAAAGATTGCCATGTTGATGATTTAAATCAGACTATTAAAGATATACAAGAAGAAGTTAATGAACTAAAAAGACAAGGTATTAACAAAATCGTTCTTTTATCGCATTTAGGACATTTGCGAGATAGACTTGTAGCTCAAAATACAAAAGACATCGATGTTATTATAGGTGGTCACACCCATGAATTAGTAAAAGATATTAAAGAAAATGAAAACTTATTCTATTCTAAATCAGGAGAACCTGTAATTTTAACAGAAGCCGGTCGTGATGGAAAAGCCTTTGGATTATTAAATTTGACATTTAATAAAGATGGTGTTATTACAAAAGCACAAAATAATCTTGCTGAAACGAGTTTGTTTCATAGGAATATGATTAATCAATATTTGTTTGATGAGATTTTGGGAAAACCTGAACAAATAGGTTACATAAAAAAAACCCCAATGCCACCATCAACATTAATTGAAGAAAATCCGCATGCAAACTTTATGTGTGATGCAATGCGTTACGAATTAGGCACAGACATTGCTGTTTGGAACAATTCAGGTCCTCGTAATTTCTTCCATGAAGGTGTAATTGACTCACGTGATATTAGAGACATTGCGCCATTCCGAGATGGAGTATCTGTAGCAAATGTTTCAGAAGAAAAACTCGTTAATTGGCTGAAAAATATTGTAGAAATTTCATATAAATCTCATGGATATAAACCGGGATTGGTTGCAGTTTCCGGAATGAATTATACTGTTGATTCAAAAGCAGGAAAGCTTGTTGGAATGAATGTTGTAGATAACGATGGAAATGAACATAAAATTGACATAAATAACCCTGATAAAGACAAAACTTACAGTCTTGCAACGGATTCTTTTATGATGTCAGAAGGTGCTGACCACGGAGTTTTGGCTGAAAAAGAAGATTGTGAAATCCATCAGGAATGCAAAGATTTTTACACTTGTGAATACATTAAACACTTAAACAAACCGATTGAAATCAATCAAACAGGACGAATTAGATTCGTATAACTACACACTTATAAAATTTCTTTTATTGCTTTATGCAAGTATTTAGGCAAATCCGATGCAAGAACTGAATATTCAGTTAACTCGTCTGAAGCGATTTCACCGGTTCTGGAATGCAAATAAACTCCCAATTTTGCAGCTTCTAACACCGGCATGTGTTGCGCTAAAAGACCAGCTATAATCCCTGCTAACACATCTCCACTACCAGCTTTTGCAAGTGCAGAATTGCCGTGTTGATTAATATATATATCTTTTCCATTACATATTAGGGTTCTATGAGTTTTTAAAACCGTTATGCAATGATATTTTATACTTAGTGCTTTTGCTGTATCTTCCAAATTCTCTAGTACATAATTTAAACTTACACCCAATAATCGAGCAGCTTCCATTGGGTGAGGGGTTATTATTATATTATTTTGACTTGGTAACAATAAATTGTTTTGTGCAATCAAATTCAAGCCATCAGCATCAATTATTAGAGGAATATTTGGTTTGATTATTGCCAAAACATTTTTCAATAAGATTTTAGAATTTTCGCTAACCCCAAGACCACAACCAATCAACACAACTGAATAATTATTGAGTTGTTCAAGTCCTTGTTCTCTTGTTAAATAAACAGCTTCCGGCAAGAGAGATGATACCGAATTAATTACTTGTTGTGTTGTAGCCAATGCAGAGAATCCTGCTCCGACTTTAAGAGAACTTATTGCAGAAAGATATGCTGCTCCAATATAATTTTCTGACCCACAAAAATTAAGAACCTTTCCAAAAGTTCCTTTGTTTGAATTTTGTTCTCTGTTTGGCATTTTAAAATTTTGCATAAATTCTCTCTAAGATTTAATTATAAAAAACTCGATTCTTAAGAACCGAGTTTTTTGTATTATACTTTGCGTTTACGAGCTGCTTCTGATTTGCGTTTTCTCTTTACGCTAGGCTTTTCGTATCTTTCACGTTTTTTAACTTCAGAAAGGATTCCAGCTTTTTGGATTTTCTTTTTGAATCTACGTAATGCGCTTTCGATACTTTCGTTTTCGCCTACTTTAACTTCTGCCATCGTATATTCACCACCTTTATAAGCAATTTTGTACACAGATATTGTAAAACAAAGGTTTTTAGATTGCAAGAGCTTGTGTTAAGCAACGTTTATTTATCTATTGCAATTTTTGAGGTAGAATATAATTGATTTTAGAGCCACAACAGGAGAGAAATTTATAATGATTAAAGACAAACTAAGTAATGCTAAAATTTATTATAACCTTTCAGAAAATCTTAAAAAAGGTTTTGAATGGCTTGCAAATACAGATTTAGAAAATATTACAGACGGCAGATATGAGATTGATGGTAATTCTGTTTACGCCTCAGTTCAAACGTATGAAACAAAACTTGATGCAAAATACGAATCTCATCGCAATTACATTGATATTCAATATATGATAAAAGGTTGTGAAAAAATTGGCGTTACCGATTTGAATAATTGTAAAACGTGTATTCCTTATGATTCAGAACGTGATTTAGAATTTTATGATATTAACTGCAAAGAGGAATATTTGGACTTGCCAGAAGAAACTTTTGTGGTATTTTACCCTCATGATGCACACAAACCTTCTATTGCAATAGATAAACAAACTATAGTAAAAAAAGTTGTTGTAAAAGTAAAAATTAACTAACAGCCTATACTCAACTTATACATTACAACAGCAACAGAAACACTCAAGTTTAAAGATTCAACATTTTGAGCCATTTCGATTGTTAAATTTTTTGTTGCAAAATTTTTTAAGTCATCTGATAATCCATCTGCTTCCGAACCAAACATAACTAATACTTTACCTTCGAGTTTGTAATCTTTAAGAGCAATTACATTTTTCCCAGCAGGTAAAGTTGCAACTTTTTCAAAATTACTAAATAAAGATTCCAGTTTTTTAAATTCTTTGATTTCAAAAGCCGGTGTTTTCCATAAACATCCCACCGTTGATCGAACACACTTTGGATTAAACAAATCAACGGTATCTCCATACAGTACAACCCCGTCAATACCGAAAGCGGCGGCTGTTCTTAAAATTGTACCCAAATTACCCGCATCTTTTATCCCTTCTAATAAAATAACTTTTTGAGCATTTTTTAGACTTTCTGTATTGTTGGTCGGCTGATAAGCAACGGCAACTATTTTAGGAGCACTCTTAGCATCTGAAATCTTTGCTAATACGGATTCAGTCGTCTCTATTGTAATTTCACTACTGAAGTCATAACCTTCTTCCACAAAGATGTGTTTAAGTTTTAAACCTGCTTCAATGGCTTCTTTTACGCCTTTTTCGCCTTCAATAAGAAACAATCCGGTTTCTTCTCGATATTTACGCTTTAAAAGTTTAGCAGTTTCTTTTATTAATTCATTATTAACAGATGTTATTTTCATAGAATTTCAAATTCCTTTAACCATTCTTGTTCTTGTTCTGAAAGTAAACTAAAATCAATCAATTTACCTTCATATCCCATTTTAACAAAAGAATAAATTTTTCCATCTTTTTTGTAACAAGAATTTTCAAGACGAACTCCAAAATATTCAGAATTATACAATCCGGGTTCAATTGTAAAACACATATTATCTAAAATAGGTGTCTTTGCAATATCCGATTGATTTAATGCAGGCGGAGCTTCATGCACATTAATTCCAATTCCGTGTCCAAGTCCATGCGAAAACATGAATCCATCAAGATTATTATCTAAAATTTTGTGAGCTAAAGAATCTATTTCGTATCCGGTTTCTAAATTAGACTTAAAACAGTTCAAAAATGCTTTTAACACTGTTGTATAAACTTGTTTTTGTAATTCAGAAGGCTTTCCTTTTACAAAGACTCTTGTTATATCAGTAGCAAGTCCACTTTCATAATAAGCACCACAATCAATTAAAACTAAATTCCCCTCTTTAAGTTTAGTTGTTTGAGAGTTCTTTGAATAATGTGCTAATGCTGAGTTCTGGTTAATTGCCACAATGGATTTGAAACTTAGAGATTTAGCACCTGATTTTTTGAATTCATAACGCAAACGACACGCAATATCTGCCTCAGAAATATTATCATTTTCTTCTATAAATTTTCGGGTTGCCATTAAGGCTTTATCTGTGCATTCAAAAGCCTTTTTATACGCTTCAATTTCTTCATCAGATTTAATAGATTTCATAAACTTAATTTCAGAAGGTTTGTGGATTGGCTTTTTAATCAAAGAATAGTCATAAGCATTTATTGAATTTTTATCAACAACAAGTTCTCCTTGAAAATTTTTTAAATATTCTTCACAAGCGTTATTGTCGGTAAATAATATCAAATCTCCATTTATAACCATTTTTGCCCAAATTTTAGAAGTATAGTCTTTTGTAAAATCTCTATATCCTGTAAGATAAGAAACTTCTTCTAAATTAGTTATAAAAGTCGTTTTTTTAGGTTTGTATTTTTTTGCAGGAAAAGCCTCTATTAAAGGAGCAACATGCGGTTCTGTATGATTATTAATAGGGTCAGTATCAAGAAGTTTTATTTTGTATCCCTTAAAACTCTCCAGACGTGCTTGAGAAACTTTTTTAGCTACAATACCAAGAGTTTTTCGTTTGTTAATCAGCTTTCTGATTTCTTCATCTTGTTTTTGTCCTAATTGAAGTTTTACAACAGTTATGCCGGCTTTTGCTTCTTGTTCAGCTTGAATATGATAGCGACCATCTACAAAAAGATAAATTTTATCTTCCGTAATCAATGCATCTCCGGTTGAACCACTAAAACCAGTTAATGTATAACGTGCATTTTCCGACAACTCAGAATATTCCACTAAATATTCATTAGTGGAGTTAACCAATAAATAATCAACTCTAAGTTTTTTTAATAGCTCTCTCATTACAAACAGATTCTCTTTTTACAAAGAGATTAGAAACCTTTATTCATCAATCCCTGTACATTTAATCAAATGCCATCCGAATTGAGTTTCAACAGGTTCTGAAATTTCGCCTTCTTTTAAAGCAAAAGCTGCATCTTCAAACGGCTTAACCATCATGCCTTTTCCAAACCAACGTAAATCTCCGCCATCACGACCTGATGGACATTTTGAATAATCTTTTGCTAAATCTTCAAAAGATACTCCATTTTTAATATCTAATAATAAATTTTCAGCTTGTTCTTTTGTATCAACCAAAATATGGCTTGCTCTAATTTTCATAATTAATCCTCCATAAACTTTAGTTTACCATTAAAATTGTTATTTATAATTTATAATTTCTAATCAACAGAGAAAATGTCTTTAATATCTTCCATTGTTAGAGATTTAGTAATATTTCTATCAATAGAAACTACGCTATCAACAAGATCACGTTTTCTGCCTTTGATTTTTTGAATTTTTTCTTCAACAGTATTCTTTGTAATAAGTCTGTATACAAATACCTTTTTAGTTTGTCCGATACGGTAAGCACGGTCAGTGGCTTGGTCTTCAACAGCAGGGTTCCACCAAGGGTCATAGTGAATAACATAATCGGCTC
This sequence comes from uncultured Vampirovibrio sp., assembly GCA_964531425.1. GTDB lineage: Bacteria > Cyanobacteriota > Vampirovibrionia > Gastranaerophilales > Gastranaerophilaceae > CAG-196. The sequence continues at coordinate 18,237 of CAZHEI010000023.1, forward strand.
CTGTCAAGTTCAAACCTGTACCACCGGCTTTCAAACTAATCAAGAATATCGGAATATTCGGATTATTGTTGAAGTTTTCAACAGCAGCTTGTCTATCTTTTGTTTTACCGGTCAAGTATTCGTAAGGGATTCCTGAACGTTCCAACCAAGCTTTAATAATATCAAGCATATCTACAAACTGGCTGAATAACAGAACTCTATGTTTTTCTTGAATAATTTGTTCCAGCATACTCTTAAGATATTCAAATTTACCTGACTTCATGACACCTTTAACATGTTCTTTGTCGTATAGTTTAGGGTGACAACAGATTTGGCGAAGTCTAAGCAATGCTGAGAAAATAGACATTCTGCTCTTTTCAAGACCGTTAAGCTCAATGCTCTTGAATAATTCTTCTTTTGTACTATCAAGAACTTCAAGATAGAAATCTCTTTGCTCATCAGTAAGTTCGCAGTATGCCATGTTTTCAACTTTATCCGGCAAATCTTTCGCAACATCTCGTTTCATACGTCTTAAGATGAATGGGAAAATTTGCAATTTTAAACGTTTTTCAACAGTCTTATCTTGTCTTTCCATAATAGGAGTAACATATCTGTAATTGAATTCCGCAACATTGAACAAGAATCCTGGCATTAAGAAGTCAAATACTGACCATAATTCTTCCAATTTGTTTTCAATCGGAGTACCTGAAAGTGCAAGCTTGTGGTCCGAATTAAGTTCTTTTACAGATTGAGCTGTTTGAGAAATAGCATTTTTAATATTTTGAGATTCATCCAGAATAACATATCTAAAATTGTATTTCTTTAATTTTGCTATATCTCGACGAACTAATGCATAACTTGTAATTACAATATCATAGTTTGGAATCTCTTTGAATAAGGATTTCCTATCAGCTCCAGCTATTTTTAAACAAGATAATTCCGGAGTAAATTTTTGAATTTCAGCTTCCCAGTTAAATACAACGGTTGTTGGAGCAATAACCAATGTTGGTTGTGGTCCGTCAACTTCTTTTGCTTTTTGTAATAGAGCTAAAGCTTGCAGAGTTTTACCTAACCCCATGTCATCAGCAAGAATACCATTTAGCCCATATTGATACAAGAACCATAGCCAATTAAAACCTTTAATTTGATATTCACGGAATTCTGCGTTAACTCCACTTGGTAAATCTACCCCATCTGAAGTTGTGGAGAATGTAGAAATTTGTTCCCAGAATTTTTGGAATTTTTCTGACATTACAAGTTCAAAACCTTGGTTTTGAAGTTCCGTAATCAAACCTACACGATACGTTTTTACCAAGAATGTATTATCATTATTTCGGTATGCATCAAAAGCGTTAAAAGAACGCATTATTTGATAAATATTTTGAGCAGGATATTCAACAAATCCTAAACTCCTAACTCGTGCATATTTTTCGCCACTTTGGATAGTTTCGTAAATATCATCAAAGTTAATAATTTCTTCTCCGACTTGTCCATAAATTTGGATTTCCATGCTATCAATAGATTCTTCGGAAAAATCTATTTTTGCACACATTTTGAACGGCTCTGCAACAAGCTTGAAGAAATTCATATCATCACGTTCTTCAAACTTCCAGCCATCTCCGGCTTGTTGTATGTAGTAGTTGTAAAAATCAATTGCATTTTCTTTTTCCAACGCCAAATTATTGGTTTGCATTGGTACAAATTTACAACCCAACAGCATAGCATAAGCCATTTGCTCGTGTTTATAATCACGTTTAATCCAATAAACCAAGTCATCTTCAGTACTTTTTACCGAAATGTATGGAGATTTGTCATTACTTTTTGAATAAGGAACTCTAACACCTGAATAATCAAATTCCAGAGAAGCTTTTAGCGATTGGTCATAATCAATGCCCAAAGTTACAACATTTAACGGAGGTTTGTGTTCCAATAGTAATTTGCTGATATTTTCAGCAATAGATACATTCATAATTTCACGTAAATGCGGAAGTTCTTCATAAACGAATTTCCCGCCATCAGCATCTTTTAAATCCGTAAAAGTAGATTTGATTATGCTTTGAGGGAGTTCATTCATTGCGATATTTATAGGGAATATCAAATTTCTGTATCTTCCCCATTTTATTTGTCGTGAAAAATATTTAATTTCTTCAAACGGATAAGATTCATCTTTGTCCGGTCTTGTCCAAAACAATTCAAGGACAATGTTTGTTCCACCATTAACATTGGTAGTGGAAACATCCAGATTTAAATTCCACTGATTATCAGTAAACATTATTCTTTCTTTAGTTTTTTCATCCAAAACTTCTTCTAAGTCAGCTAACAAGTCAAACACAGGTGCGAATTTTGTAATCGGAACATCATACCATCCTGCTTTTTTATCCTGTTTTGCAATTTTTAGTAATGTTTGGAATAACGAAATCTCAGCTTTTTGTGCATCATTTAACTTAAAATTAGGATCTGCCTTTTGAACTTCAATCAATACTCGCAAAATTGATTCAATAGAACGCACAATTTTATTTGTAGAACGGTCTCTAACCAGTATTGAAAAGAAGTTTTGTCTACGTTTTGGATTAAAGTGAATAATGTAATTCCCTTGAGTTTTTTCAAGCGGAGGTGCTACGATATCGCTTAAATCAGGTTCAATGCCATGTTTTTCTTGCAACCACGCATCATAAGCTCCTGTTTCTATAGCTTTAAGAGCAACGGCAACAGAATGTTTGCACCATTCTTCTTTCAATGGACAATTACAACGTGCTTCAACCTTATTTTTCTTGAAAATCAAATCTGTTAGGTAAAAATCTTGATAATTCCCTTTTACCTTTCCTTTGAAAAAGTTTTTTTCAGGTTCTGCTTCAAGAAGCATGTCCTTTTGATACAACTCATAACCACGACGCCAACTTCCGGCGCTCGCATTTTTCTTTAAAAAATCGTAATTAAACTTAAATTCACTCATCAGCGTGAAAAAACATCCTTTTCGGGTTCTAACAATACAAAATGGTAGGAAACATAAATTCCAAAACTCTTTCCTCACCAAAGGTGCTTGACCTTACAATCATTATTGCATATTTTAAATTAGATTGCAAGAAAATATTTTAAAGCAATGCAATAATTATGAATTAAGATTAGAATGTGCTGAATTTACCAATTCTTCTATTGTAGGAATATTTTCTTCAAGTTTTGAAGTTGTAAACCATATTAAATATTCAATATTGCCAGCAGGACCTTTTATTGATGAATATGTTAAACCTTTTATTGTATAATCTAAACTTTTAACGCAATTAATCACATTTTGAATAACATCTTTATGAGTTTTTTTATCTTTTACAACTCCGCCTTTTTCAACTAAATCTTTTCCTGCTTCAAATTGAGGTTTTATTAAACAAATCATTTCGTGAAAATCAGGATTCATAAGTGTTTTTAGATTTGGAAGGATTTTTCCCAAGGAGATGAATGATAAGTCTGACACCAACAAATCTGCAATTGGCTCATTTTCAGCATAGATATCTTCCGTTGAACAAGTTCGCAAATTAGTTTTTTCTATCGTTTTAACCTGTTTTGAACTCCTTATTTTCCAATCAAGTTGACCATACCCAACATCCGCTGCGTACACAAACTTTGCGCCATTTTGCAATAAACAATCAGTAAAACCTCCGGTAGAAGCTCCAGCATCAAGACAAATCCTATCTTTGACAACCACATCAAAACTTTCTAAGGCTTTTTGCAATTTAAATCCACCACGAGAAACAAAAGGCATTGATTTTACTTGGAAATCATGGTCTTTTGTAGAGTCTATTTGATAACCGGCTTTAGTAATAACTTCAGTTCCAATTTTTACGTTTCCGGCTAAAATGGCAGCAGAAGCTTTACTTTTGCTTTCAAAATAACCTAAATCTACCAAAATTTTATCTAAACGTTCTTTTTTTGCCATTTTAATTCCTTTTGCAGTAATTTTTTGATGTCTATGTCCGGAAAAGCTTGTGTTAAATTGTGAAATGACACCTATTTTCATATACAGAAAAACTCTTCAGCATTAGTTGTCGTTATATCAATAATATCCTCAACCGGCATAGAGCGAAGTTTCGCAATTTCTTGAGCAACATATTTTACGTAAGCTGGTTTATTTTCAGTACCTCTGAATGGCACCGGAGTTAAGTATGGGGAATCTGTTTCCAACACTAGTTTATGTAATGGCACTTCTTGGGCAACTTCTTTCATTTTAATCGCATTTTTAAAAGTTACGACTCCGCCTAACGCTATAAACCAACCTTCTTTAACACACTCTTTCATATATTCAACACTACCGGAAAAACAGTGGAAGAGCACTTTTGAATTTTTATTATATTCTTTTAATATGTCAAAACAATCCTTGTGTGCTTCTCTATCATGGACAACAATTGGCAAATTTAACCGATTTGCAAGTTTAATTTGTTTTATAAAAACTTCTTTTTGCAACTCAACAAAAGATTTATCCCAATAATAATCAAGACCAATTTCTCCAATAGCTACAACTTTTGGGTTCTTTGCCAATTCTGTCATCTTGTTTTCAACTTCTTGATTGTAAGTCTTAGCCTCAGAAGGGAAAATTCCTACCATAGAAAAAATATTATCCAGTTTGCTTAAGTCAACAACTTTATCCATTGTCCCAATCTCAACCGACGGCACAACAACTTTCCCGACCCCTGATATATCCGGAGTCTCAAGCATATCTAAATGTACATGAGTATCAATCAAATAATCTTTCATAGCTAAAATTATATCACGGAATACAAAAAGCCCCTAATTAATACTATAAAAAAATAAGAGAATTGAAAAATTCCAATTCTCTTATTAAAAAAAAGCCGGTCAAATGACCGGCATAAATATCAACCAAC
>CAZHEI010000024.1:0-22353 GCA_964531425.1 uncultured Vampirovibrio sp.
TCAATCCAAAACTTGCAAGAACAATTATTGAAAAAACTCTTCAAGCGCAACGTGCACGTGAAGCTGCTCGTAAGGCAAGAGAGTTAACAAGAAGAAAATCTGTTCTTGAAAACTCAACCCTTCCGGGAAAACTTGCTGACTGTTCAAACAGAGAACCTGAAAAATGTGAAATCTACATAGTCGAAGGAGATTCTGCTGGTGGTTCAGCTAAACAAGGCAGAAACAGAATGTTCCAAGCTATTTTGCCATTGAGAGGTAAAATTTTAAACGTTGAAAAAGCTCGTCTTGATAAAATTTATGCTAACAACGAAATTCAATCAATGGTTCAAGCTTTTGGTATAACAATTAGTAAAAATGAAGAAGATTTTAATCTTGAAAAACTTCGTTATCACAAAATCATCATCATGACCGATGCCGATGTTGACGGAGCTCACATTAGAACATTATTATTAACATTCTTCTTCAGATATGCAAAACCGCTTATTGAAAACGGTTATGTTTATATCGCACAACCACCTTTGTTCAAAGTTACTCAAGGTAAAACTTCTGAATACTTATATGATGAACACGCTTTGGATAAAATGCTTAAAGAACGTGGTATTAAGTCTTTGAGTTTGTCTGATAAATCAAAATCAAAAGTTAAAACAGGGGATGAATTGTTGACATTGCTTTCAAATATGGCAACATACTACAAAGCTTACAACAACCCTATTTTGAACATTATTCCATCAGTTGTTTTAAGAGGTTTAATCCGTTCAGATGTTAAGTTTGAAGATTTTGAACATCAAGATAAAATGAATGAAGTTTTGGCATATCTTGAACACTATCTAAAGGACCACGCAGAAAATTATGGTGTAACGGAAGCTAAAAATTACAAAGTTTCATTGAAATACAATGCTGAAAATGCAAAATATGCGATTCAGTTAGATTTATTTGAAAATGAAAGCGAAATTATTACAGCAAACATCATTAAATCAAATGAATTCAAGAGATTGAAAAATTCTTATCCGTTGATTCGTGATTTCTTGATTGAAGAAGAAAAAGAATTGATTCTTGAATCAGAAAATGGCGAAACAACAATTACATCTTTTGAACAACTTCAAAAAATTGTTGATGACAGAGGTCAAAAAGGTATGACAATCCAACGATTCAAAGGTCTTGGGGAAATGATGCCACAACAACTTTGGGAAACAACAATGGACCCTGAAACAAGAACATTGTTAAAGGTAAATATTGAAGATGCAATGATGTGTGACCAGTTATTTGATATTTTGATGGGCGACAAAGTTGAGCCACGTCGTGATTTCATTGAATCAAATGCGGTTTATGCAACTAATATTGATACATAGGATTAAGAAAAAAATACAAAAAAAAAGAGAATTCGTTTACGGATTCTCTTTTTTTATTAAATTGATATATTTGCCAATCTATGTTACAATTTGTTTGCACATTTAAAATAGAATACAGGCTAAAGATTTTGATTATTATTAAGCTGATTTTCGATTAACGGAAAGGAGGTAATAATGCTAATCGAAATCAATGCACAAGAACTATTACTAATACTAGTAATAGTTCTTAACCTCAAGTCCTAATTAGGACTGCGGGTATGGATGCTTGCATCATCCATGCCTGTATTTTTATTTTAAACTATTTTTTTTAAAATGCAACCCTAATAATAAAAAATTGACAATCTGATAGTTATTTTTGTATATAAATTGATATATTTGCAAAAATATGTTACAATAAACCTCAAATACAGGCTAAAGATTTTTACTTACATTTAGACAGAATTTCAACTACAAGAAAGGAGGTCACAATGTTAGTTGAAATTAACGTAAAAGAACTATTACTAATATTAGCAATAGTTCTCACCCTAAAAGTCCTATAATTAGGACACGGGCTTGGGTATTAGCGTTACCCTTGCCTGTATTTTTATTTTAAACCATTTTATCAAAAATGCAACCCTAATAATTAAGTTTTATGACAATTGAGCCAACAAATCTTGAATAATATTTGCTGTAGCATTGGTTTTAAATTGCTTTGCAGCCTCAATCCTATTTTCTTTCATAAAATCTTGACCTTGAACCAAAACTTCATCAAGCAATTTTTCTAAATCAGAATTATTTTCGGAATTATAGCAATTATCGACTGCAATTTGTGCGTTAATATTGTATTCTGGAGCATTTTTTGACACCAATCTGATAATAGGGTTTCCCGTGACAAGATATTCAATCAAAAAAGTTGAGCAATCCGTAATGATAAGCTTTGAATCGTTGAAGATATCAAAATAATCTCCGTCATAACAAGCTTTTCCAAGATTTTCCCAATCAGAATAATATTTTTCAACTTCTTCCTGTGTCATAAAATTGTTATCCCAAAGAGCTTTCTTTAACATCGGATGAGGCTTAAAAACCCAATTGTATTCAGGGTGTTTTTTAGCATAATCCAGAATAAATTGTCCATTTTGAGCAAAAGTTCCATACGCAATTGTGTTTGAGTGGTTTATTGTCCAATGTGGAGCATAGATAACATAATCCTTTTGATTTTTTTGTTCTATTAATACGTCTAACGACGGTGCACCGACGGCTTTTAAGTTTGCACCTTTATTGTCCATACGAGGAGCATAAAACTCTTTTAATTCTTCATTAAATACATAGAAATTTTCAACATATTGATAAAATCTCAAATTGTACTCAGACGGCAAAACTGTTGTTGGAATGTCATAAGGGACATAAGCCGTCAAGGCGAATTTGGAACAAACGACAGGTCCTTGAGAGGTTGCAACATACCACGGATGCTGATAAATTATTATATCAGGATTAAATTTTTCAAACGGAATATGCTTGTTTTTGCTAAAATCATAAGCTAATTCAACATTCATACCTTTGGATTTGAAAAATTCATAAGTTGCTAAAACATCCTCTTTGGTTTGAAAACTCGGATTTTTGGAATTTGTTGCAGAATTTTTTGTAACAATTACTACCGGTTCAAAACGTGGATTTTTAAACATTTCATCATAAATTGTTTGACATTTCCACTTGCAAGAATCATAAACATAAAAGACAACTTTCAAAACGGATTTGTTTTCGAGTCTTTTGAGCACTTTTTCTTTGTTTTTTGCAATATAAGCACAATTCTGCTTAATCTTTTTTCTGTAAAAAAAGTTATGAAAAATATTAAACTTTAGCAAAATGTTGTAGTTTGTGTACATAGAAAGATTATAGCATATCAATTTTTAAAACATTCTTCATAAGAATTTCCAAATTTTTATTGAAAAAATCAAGTTAATCAGATTTGACTTTCAATATAATCAAAAGCTCTTCGCCTATCCCAATTAATACCCCTTTTTACAACCTTTGCAGGAATTCCTGCAATAATACAGTTTTCTTCTTCAAAAGGTTTATTAACTAATGAATAAGTACTAACAATACAATTTGAAGGGATATTACTACCCTTGAGAATTGTTGTATTAGCAATAACCCATACGTGATTACCAATATAAATATCCTTGGGATAATTTAACACTTCCTTTGTTTTAGAGTTATAAATCGTATGTCCATCACCAGTTCTAACAATTACATTGTAGCTAATCATACAGTCATCACCAATTGCAATTTTCGTATTTTTGCTCTCTCTCATTATAAAGTGAGCTCTTTCCACTGTTGTGTTTTTACCAATCATCAATTCATTATTAGTTCCAACTAAAATTTCAATTTCTTTATATTGATTATTGGCACCAATTAAAACTTTGGAATTTGAAACGCAAGATATATAACCTTTTTTCTTAATTTTTATTGGTTCATGAATTTCAATATAATTGTTTTCACCAAACATTTTAATCGTCAAATTTTTAATCTTTGGATTATAAACCTTTTTGCCATCTTTTTTAATTAATACAAATGTATTGTGCTTATTTTTAAATTTAGAAAAAAAATCTTGGTTAAAAAATGTTTTCTTTTTTGGCTTTACAAATGAAATTAACTTCTTTTTCGGTATATATTCGCACAATTGTTGAATTGCTTCTTCTGGTTCTTCTAGCACAATAAGAATAAAATCTGCCATATTATGCTCTAAATATTGTAAAGGTATTATTGGGAATCCTTTAATCTCGTTTCCGATCTCCTCTACAAGAAATTTCTTATCCACAATTCCAATGACATCAACTTTTGAAAAATCAAAATCTAAATTCCGAAAAAATTTTCCGGCACCATAAATAATAATTTTTTTATTCTCTAATTTTTTGTAAATTTTATTATAATCCGAGTTCATTCCGTATTACCTTATCAAAATCAAAATGAGTCACTCTTTTCCACGTATCAATATTAAATACTCCATTTGATGTTATAAATTCCTCATTCATCAAAGATTGAACTTTTGTAATCGCATAGTCAACATTCGGAGTTTCTATTCCTAAAATTGTTGCAAGATATTTTATAAAACAAGTTCCAAATGGCAAATCTTCATGAATATATCTAGAGCTCTTATCAATATAAAATTTTCCATTATCTTCTATTAAAGGACATTTTAAAATTTTAAAAGAAGGTATTGATTTAAGTTTATTTGATAATTCAATAGCATTCTTTACTTCATAATGAACTGTTAATGGACGATATTCTTTTTCATTAAGACTTTGCATGACTTTACCAAGTTCCTCATCCATTGCTAAAGCAAACTCTGATGTTTTATCATTCCAGCCGTTCCCATATAACATTTGCATTTCATTATATGGATATTTTCCGTTCAACAAGGTACATAAACTTGCCATGTGCAAAATCGGATTAGAATTTGAAAGTAATATGTTCCAATGTGAATGTAAAATACGGATATCTATATCTAAAATTGCATGGATTTTATCAATATCCTCTTTTGTAGCATTTTGTGAAAAATAAATTTCTACATATTTTTTTATATCCATATTAACACTATGACCATGCTCAATTATTCTTGAAATATATGGAGTTCTTTGCATACATGCATAAGAATTATTCGGTAAAATTGTATCAAATAAATAATTTACACCACCTGTAGCAGGAGTTGCAATAAGTAATGCTTTTTGTGGTACAAAGTCCTTTATCTTTTTCAAATATTCTTCTCTTGCATTACTTGGCACAGTTATAATTATAATATCCATATCTTTTAATATTTCGAAATCACTGGTTATACAATCAGTCACCGCATAATGGCTAAATTCGCTATTATAATATATTTCTACCTTATTATCCCAGTTTTCAGGCTGTCTTGTTAAAATATTTATAGAATCAACTTGTTCTTTTTTACTTAAATCTCCAATGTAAGCATGAGCAATATTTCCCCCACCACAGACACAAACTTTCACAATTAATACCTCCAATTTCTTACACTTTTAGGATAAGACATGTAATTTTCATATAAATTTTTTAAATATTTTTTTTCGTCGTTAGGACAATAATAAAACTTACCTTCGAATTCTATTTCTTTAAGTGGAAATATCATATCATAATTCATAACTAGAAAATTTTTAGGATTATACGGGTAATCTATTGAATAAAATAACGCTCCATTGGTAACATTTTTAGGTTTATTGTCTAAAACAATTTTATTTTGAATATCATTTATATATTTTTTTGCTTGCAATATTTTATCAGCACTTAAGTTTTTTTTAGGATATTTTTGTTCTAAAATATTACGAGCTCGTTTTATTTTTTTTGTAATCAATAATTTTTCATAATCAGTTAAATTCCCTTTACAAAAAAAGTCTAATGGAAATATATCTACTGCTATCATAGAATTATACTTATCTATTATTCTTAATTGATAATTATTACTTTTTTCAGCACGTTCTCTGATATAATATTTTGTATTTGATAATCGCTCTTTTAATAAAGGCAATAATTTTAACATATCCGCTTTACACATACATATATCAATATCGTTATCCCAAGGAATAAAACCTTTATGTCTATACGCACCTAACAACGTGCCACTATCCAGCCAATAATTTAAATCGTTTTTTTTACAAACCTCAACAATAATATCTAAAATTTCTACACATTTCAGTTGAACTTTTCTTAAATTTCCTGTTGCAGTTGGGAAAAATCGAATATCATTACAGCAACCAAACAAATAATATAAATTATCTATTTGCTCAAGAAGTATTTCATATTTATTTTTTTTAGATAAATTCCATTTAGACACAAGCATACGTAATTCTTGTTTATAATTTCTTCTTGCCAAAGGCATAATTTTTATACTGGTATCTTTAAACAAATTATTTTTAAAATTATTAATAATTCCATCATAAAATTCGGTTGCGACTAAAATATAATCAGGATTTTCATTTACTATGGAATCTATTGGAATAACTTTATATCCCTTATCAAAAATATTAGAATCTGAATATTTCAAATCAGAAATCCCTATGATATTCAATTTTGACAAAGAAAAATTGTTAATTATAACATCAAATAATAATCCTGTACCATAAATTATTACTTTTTTATTTTTTACTTCTTTAATTATCTTTTTTAAATTCTTTTCAAAGTTTATTTCATATAAATACTCTATTAATCTTTTATTTGCCATAAATTCTAACTTTCAATTATTTTCTTACACAAACATTTTGTTGAAAATGATTATCAGCTTTATTTTTCAACTTTTCATAATTATTATAAATTTTTTCTTTCAATCCTGATGAGCTGACTCCTTTGCCATAAGGGAAGTATACAACCGTAACTCCAAGGTCTTTTAGGTAGTCATATTTGCCTGTCCAATCATCTCCCACTACAAACACATCAAAGTTTAGTTTTTTAACCTTATCTGTATGATCCAAAGAGTGTTGCGGAATTACAATATCAGGACCTTTTATCGCTTTCATAAGCGCAATTCTTTCTTCAAAAGGGATTATCGGCTCAGACTTGTAGCTTGCAACCAGTTCATCCGTATTTACTCCGACAATCAAAATATCGCCCAAAGCTCTTGCATATTCTATCATTTTCAAATGATTTATATGCAACATATCAAATGTGCCTGATGTATAAACTACTGTTTTATTTCCTATCATTATCCAATTCCCTTAATGTTTTTTTCAATGCTTTTATAAATCTATCAATCTCTTTTTTCCCAATTGCACCATAATTCCCGACTCTAAAAAGTTTTGTTCTCAAATTTCCACCTGACGGTGCAATTTCTATATGATGTTTTTCTCGCATAATATTTACAATCTCAGAGGCATCATATTTTTCTGTATAAACAGCAGTAACACAGTTTGTTGGATGTTGTGCAATCGGATAAAAATCTAATTCAGCAAGTTTTTCTCGCAAATAATTTGTATTTTCCAAATATCTTTTGCGATAATTTTCTAACCCCATTTGACGAATTTTTTCCAATCTTTTCTCAAGCATATTTACCAAAGAAACTGCCGGTGTAAAAGGAGTTTGATTACGTTTTGCATTATTTACATAATCAAAAATATCGAAATAAAAAGTTCTTAAATCAGATTTTTCAGCATACTGCAAAGCCCTATCACTAACAGACATAAATCCAAGCCCCGGAGGTAATGCAAACGCTTTTTGTGAAGCACTCACCGCAACGTCTACTCCCCACTCGTCTTGTTTAAATTCTTCTGTCAAAAGTCCGCTTACGCAATCAACAACAAATAATATTTGCGGATAATTTTTCAAAATACTTCCAATTGATTTAATATCAGTCAAAGAACCTGACGAAGTTTCATTGAGAGTGGCAAACAATGCTTTCGCATCAGAATGTTGACTCAAAAAAGTTTTAATAGTTTCCGTATCAGGAGCTTTTCCAAATTTAAACGGGATTTCAATTGCATTAATATCATGCTTTTTACAAATATCTCCCCAACGTTTGCCAAAAGAACCACTGTTTATAAACAAAACTTTGTCATTTTTACACAAGGTATTTGTAACCGCAGCTTCCATTACACCTGTTCCTGATGAAGCAAACACAACTACAGGATTTTTTGTCTGAAACACATACTTTAAATTCTCAAAAATCCCTGACCATTTTTTTGAATAATCTTCTGTTCTCATATAATCTTGAGGATAAGATGACAGTTTTAATATTTCTTTCTCAACTTCCGTCGGACCCAACACCATTAACAAATTCTTCATAACAAGATTATACCATCATTTTAAGAATACACAAATGAGAATTTGAAAAATTAATTTACAACAATGCACAAATATCTTGATAATTTGATAAAACTCTTAAGATATAAATATTTTCAGCATCATAATTATAAACAATAAGATAATGTTTATAAACTTTTAAAAAGCGAACATTTTTGTATGTAAAATCTTCTCTTATAGAACCCAACTCCGGATAATCGCACAAATTGTTAAATGATTTATAAAATAATTTTATCATTTTTAAAGATGCCGATTTATTATCTTGCGCAATATAATCAGCATTTTTTTTCATATCTTCCAATGCAACGCTTTTGATTTTGAAATTTAATTTATTCATATTCAACCATCAATTTTTTCATTGCAGAGTGTCCGTCAAGAACATTTTTGTCATCTAAACCTAATTTTATATCTCTGTTTAAACGTTCAATTTCTTCTTTAGAAATCGGATTTTCAGTTGCAATAAGAAGTCTTAAAGCTTCTCTTATTACTTCACTTACAGAATTATATAAGCCTGTTGCGACTTTATCATTTACAAATTGTTCCAATGCCGGAGTTAAAGAAATATTCATAATTACCTCACATAATAACAAAGTTTGCTATTATTATAACAAACTTTGTTATTATTCGCAATTGTAGATAACTATTAACTTTATTCCGAATACACAAATTCTTCTTTGCCATTATCTAAGAAATAATTGTAAAAAATAACGAAAGCAAACCTGCTGTTTTTAAAATTGCCTTCAATAACCCTATTTTTATTTCTTTATTACCATGAACAGGTACAACAATCCTTGCCTCTTCACCCTCTTTTGCATACACGTGGTGCGAACCGCTTATTCTGACTAAACTCCAACCATTCTCTTCTAAAATTTTACAAAGTTTCTTGCCGGTAATATTTTTCATAATGCTATTGAAATTACCTCTCCGTCAATATTTTTAATATCAACAGACATCCACGCAGTAATGGCATCTTTGAGGTTTTCATGCAATTCCTCTAAAGTATCTGCTTGTGTAAAACATCCTTTTAGTGCAGGTACTTCCGCCCAATATCCATTGTCTTCTTTATGCAATATTACATCAAATTTCATAGGTTACCTCTTAAACACAGTATAACTTATGAAGTGCAAATTTTCAATCTTTATTCCGAATACACAAATTCTTCTTTGCCATTATCTAAAATCAATGCACAGAGATGTGCATCTTTATATTTACCACAACCCAAATCAATACAAATCTTATCTTTTTGGACAAGTGGCGCATCAAATTCAGTATGCCCAAAAATAATTTTTTGAGGTAAATTATGCGGATGATTATAAAACACTCCTCGAATATAAACCAAATCCGTTTCATCTTGCTCTTCCAAGCTGTAATTTGGATTAATTCCGGCATGAACAAATAAATACTCATCTGTTAAATAGTAAAATTTTAAATTTCTAAAAAATTCGCCATGAATTTTTAGAATATTGTCAAACTGTCCGCCATAACTTCTTACAGTTGCCGGTCCGCCATAATTCCAAAACAAATAATTGTAATACTCATCTTGTTTTGCGTGTAATAAAGCATATTCATGCGAACCAATCAGATAAACACATTTGTGAGTATTACCCCATTCAATGACTTTATCAACGACCTCTCTGGATTTAGCGCCACGGTCAATGTAATCGCCCATGAAGACAAAAATATCATCATCACGTGTTTCAATCTTTGAAAGCACGCTTTCTAATTTTTCCAGCTCTCCATGAATATCAGTTATTGCAATATATCTAGGCATAACAACATTGTATACCAAAAATAAAGAGCGGTTAATACACCGCTCTTCATCTAAAAACTTTCATTTTATTCAAAGATTAAGCACGTTTGCTACCAGAGATAGCTAATTGGTGTCTTCCTTTAGCACGTCTTCTGTTTAAAACTTCACGACCACCCGGAGTAGCCATTCTTGCTCTGAAACCACTTACGTGTTGTCTTTTAATCTTTGTTCCTTCTAGTGTACGTCTCATTGTTCTATTTCCTTTTCAGCTAATTTTACTTATAATACTTTTATAAAAACATGAACATGACATCTAGTCAACATGAGAGGGGTTAAAAGTATGAAGAAATATAACATTGGTTTTATCGGAAGCGGAAAAATGGCAAGTGCAATCATAAAAGGCACCCTTAAATCAGGTTTTGCATCTGCGCAAAATCTTCTTGCTACTCAATCAAAACCGGATGGACTAAGAGAAAAATCAGAAACTCTTGGAATTGAAGTTATTTGTGATAATAAACTTTTGGTACAAAAATCCGATATAATCTTTCTTGCAACAAAACCAAATCAAGTAATAGAGATTTTGAAAGAAATTTCACAATTTATTACTCAAGATAAAGTTATTGTTTCAATTGCAGCAGGTATCACGACTAAGAAACTTTCAACTCATTTGCCTCAAAAAACACGCATAATTCGTGTTATGCCAAATACCCCAGCCCTTGTTGGAGAAGGAATGAGCGGAATTTATGGGGGCGAATTTGCAACAAAAGAAGATGTTGAATATGTTAAACAAATGTTTTCAACAATCGGAAAGTGTATTGTCGTGGAAAATGAACCGCAAATGGATATTGTTACTGCTATTTCGGGTTCAGGTCCGGCATTTTTCTACAAAGTGATTAATGATATAGCACGAGCAGGAGAAAAACTTGGACTTAATTATGAAAAAGCTTTATTATTAAGTATTCAAACCTCAATTGGTTCAGCGAAAATGGCTTTAAATCGAGATATAAGTATGGAACAACTTATTTCTAATGTCGCAACAAAAGGTGGTTGTACTCGTGTCGGAATCGATGTTATGGAAAACATTGATACAGAAAAAATCTTTGCTGAAGTTATCGAAAAAACTACCCAAAAAGCTTGCAAGCTGGGTAAGTAATTTATTTGATATATTTACCAATTTATATTATAATTAGTCTGTACATTCAAAACAGAATACAGGCTAAAGATTTTTGATTATTATTTTGCTGATTTTCGCTGTAAGAAAGGAGGTCATAATGATGATTAAAATCAGCGAAAAAGAACTACTGATACTAATTTCAATAGTTCTTTGGCTACAAACCCTTTAATTAGGGTACGGGCTTGGGTATTAGAGCTACCCATGCCTGTATTCTCATTTTAAACCATTTTTAGAATTTTTCAACCCTTTAAACAACATCCATTTTTTTCACTTTGACATAATTGCTTTGCATCATTTTTTACATTTATGCAATTTTATTGCAGCTCTTATATCACACATTGCAGTTATTATGCATAAGTATAATATATTATGCTACTTTATAGCATTTTTATTTTTTAAACTAACTTATAAAATAATTATATGGATGTAAAGAAGGAACTTGGTCAAAAAATAAAAAGAATTCGGCAAAAAGAAGGTCTTACTCAAGAACAGTTTGCCGAAAAGATTAATATTGCAACGAGAACACTTGCCGGTATTGAAATAGGGGAAAGTTTTGTTTCTGCTCAAACTATTGAAAATATTTTGACTTATACTAACATCACACTGGAAGATTTTTTTATCTCAAGCCATTTACGCCCAACAGAGGATTTGTTAAACGATATCAATCAATATTTACAAAAAATTAAAGACAATAGAACAAAAGTTGAAAGTATTTATAAAATAATAAAAACTCTTGCTAATGACTAAAAACTCTTTTGTTAAATTTTGTAAAGCGGATTAATGCAGTATTAATGCATATTATATAATTTTTATGCATTTTAATCACGCAATTTGGGCAATTTTTGAAACTCAAAATACTTTATATATACATAACACAAGTATAAAAAAGAAGAGTATAAAAATTATGACCAACTACACAATTCAATCTGGCGACAATCTTATAAGAATTGCAAAAGCAAACAACACAACAGTACAAGAATTAGCAAGATTAAACAACATTAGCGACCCAAACAAAATTATGGCAGGTCAAATAATTAAACTTGTAGAAAATACACCTGTTCAACAACAAGTTCAACCAGACACAAACGAAAAACTTCAAAGTCAATTAGAAGCTACCCAAAAACAACTTGAACAAATGCAAAGTCAAATGAATACACAAGAAAACGGACTTGATGAAATTGATATACTAGAATACGGATTCGCTGGAGGATTAACTGGTGTAGCCACATGGAAAGGTGCAAAATATCTAGCTCCTTACGCTAAAGATTTTGCCGAAACAAATTACTTAAGAGGGTTGTATGCTGGAGACAAAATAAAAGCCAATGCTCAAAAAGTTACACGTGCAACAAAGCAGACTGTAAAACATGTAGTAAAAAAAGCTGAACTTGAATATGCATTTGGTAAAAATGCCGTTAAGCAAGGAACTCAAAAAGCGACAAACGCAACTATTAACGCTGGTAAACAAACCGGTAATGCTGTTAAAACTCTTAGTAGAAAAAGCAGTAAAATAATGAACTTTACTAAAGCCGGAAAATTTGTTGGAAAAAGAATGCCTGTAGTTGGACTAACATTAGCTGCTGTAGAAACATACCAAGCGGGTAAAGAGGGCGGAGCTAAAGCAGCAGTGAAACAGGGCGCAAAATCTGCTTCAGGATTAGCTTGTGGAGCAGCAGGTGCTAAACTTGGAGCTGTTATTGGTACTGCAATTTGTCCGGGTATCGGAACTGCTATTGGAGGAGCCGTTGGTGGTATTGCAGGATATATTGCAGGTGAAGATATTGCCTCTAAGATTATGTCTTGGTTTTCATAATAAGCATAACAATAAATAGAAAAAACGATAGTCAAAAGGCTGTCGTTTTTCTATTTATTTGATATATTTTCAATTTTACATTATAATTAACCTGTACATTCAAAACAGAATACAGGCTAAAGATTTTTGATTATTATTTTGCTGATTTTCGCTGTAAGAAAGGAGGTCATAATGATGATTAAAATCAGCGAAAAAGCGTTACTACTATTACTAGCAATAACGCTTGCGCTCAAAGTCCTTTAATTAGGACACGGGCTTGGGTATTACCGCTACCCTTGCCTGTATTCTTATTTTAAACCATTTTTAGAATTTTTCAACCCTCTATTCTAATCCAACAAATATTAAATTATCTTATCAGAACATACCTTATTTACTACTTGCTTGGATAGATTTTGTATGCAATAATATCCTCATTAAAAGAGAGGACTATATGAAAAAAATATTAAGCATTTTATTATTGATGGGTTGTTTTGGTGGCGCTGTTGTTGCAAAAGAAATTACAAAAGTTTGTGCAAGTCACATTCTTGTTCCTACAGAAAT
Source organism: uncultured Vampirovibrio sp. (assembly GCA_964531425.1). GTDB lineage: Bacteria > Cyanobacteriota > Vampirovibrionia > Gastranaerophilales > Gastranaerophilaceae > CAG-196. The sequence continues at coordinate 13,407 of CAZHEI010000024.1, forward strand.
GGATGCAATAAAGCTAAAAAGCCAAATTAAATCTTATGAAGATTTTAAATATTATGCACGAATATATTCAACTTGCCCTTCCGGACAAAATGGCGGTTCTCTTGGATGTTTTGGCAGAGGACAGATGGTTAAACCTTTTGAAGAAGCTGCATTTAATGGCAATGTTGGAGAAGTTTCAGACCCTGTAAAAACTCAATTTGGATACCATTTATTATGGGTTACACAAAAATTTTAAGTTTTAAAAGAAAACATTAGGAGGAAGTTTAATGAAAAAGATTTTGTCAGTATTAGTATTATTAACTATGATTTCTATGACAACACCTGTTTTTGCAGGTGGAACAGAAGGAACTCCGGGGAAAGTTTCCGGTCGTTCAGTAGGTGCTGCAGCTGTTTCATTGATTGTTTGGCCTGGGTTAGGTCAATTAATTAATGACAATCCTGTTGAAAAAAATGTTACTCACGCTATCCTTGGTCTAACAGGTATCTTTAGACTATGGTCTTGCTACGATGCATTTGTTGACAGAACCGGCGGTGTATGGCACAACAGAATCTAGGTAGTTAAATAATTAAAAAAGGGGCGGGAAAATTAAAAATTTTCCCGCCCCCTTTTAGTTACGCCCTTTGCCCTTAAAAACTCACAACTAACATTTTAAAGCATTTTTATCAAACCTTCTAAGGCAAGAATATAACTGTCTTCTCCAAATCCGGCAACAATAGCTTTACATACCCCACTCAACAATGAAGTATGTCTAAATTCTTCTCTTGAGTGAATATTTGTCATGTGTATTTCTATTGTAGGAATTTTTACTGCTGAAATAGCATCACGAATAACAACGCTTGTATGTGTATAGCCACCTGCATTAATCAAAATTCCATCATACACACCCAAAGCCTGTTGAATTTTGTCAACAATTTCACCTTCAATATTACTTTGATAAGTATCTACTTCTGCGCCAAGTTCTTTTCCCTTTGTTATTACAGCATTTTCGATTTCATTTAATGTTTTTGCCCCATATTTTTCAGGCTCACGTATACCGAGCATATTTAGATTTGCGCCATTAATTAAAAGAATTTTCATAACAATAACTCCGTAGATATAATTATTTGTTCAAAGCTTGCTACTTTTTTTATTTACAACTTTATTATACAATAGTTTTAAGGATAAACAAATAAAGAATAGCGAGGAAGAGATGGTAAACAAACGTTGGTACGATAGTGATCCTATTTTAAAAGAAGCATTAGAATTATTAAGATTACAACCTGATGACACAAAATCAGAAGCTACAGACTTTTTGTTAAAATTACAAGAACAAGTTGCCGGAGAGGTTATCGACCATGTTTATGACATTATCAACACTTACCAAGGCAAAGGTAATCGTTGGTATGACAATGATCCTATGATGCTTAAAGGGGTTGAACTTTTGAGAAACGCACCTGCTAATATTCAACGAGTAGCTGCATTAAAACTCCTTATTGCGCTTGAACAAAAAAGTTTTGAAGGGGTTGAAATCTAGTGAAAGATGTTCAAAATCAATCTGATTCAAGAGGTGTAGAGATTCAAAAAGTCGGAATAAAAGACTTTGAGTTGCCTATTGTCATACAACGAAAAGATGCTGAAAATAAGGTAATTTATGCGACAGCTACCTGTGGAGTTACTTTACCTGCACATTATAAAGGTACTCACATGTCACGTTTTGTTGAAGTTTTAAACGAATGGCGAGAAGAAAAAACACTTGATATAAAAGGTTGTGTGGAACGAATTGTTCAAAAACTTGAAGCAAAGAGTGGCTATTTGAAATTTGATTTTAAATATTTTATTGATAAAAAATCTCCTGTAACAGGGATTTCCGCTCCAATGTGTTATGATTGCACTTTTGAAGGGATTTTGGATGATTACAACGGAGATGATGAAGAATACAGATTTTTCTTAGGCGTAAAAGTTCCTGTCACAACTCTCTGTCCTTGTTCAAAAGAAATTTCAGATTATGGAGCTCACAATCAAAGAGCAATTGTTTCCGTAAAAGTTTCCTATCCGGAAGATGAACATATTTGGATAGAAGATTTGGTTGCAGATATTGAGAAAACAGCTTCTTCTGAATTGTATCCCTTATTAAAACGTGAAGATGAAAAGTTTGTAACAGAACACGCTTATGACAATCCAAAATTTGTTGAAGATGTTTTGCGTGATGTTGTTTTACTACTTAGAAATGATGATAAAATAGATTCATTTGAAGTTGAATGCGAATCGCTAGAAAGCATCCACAATCACTCTGCTTGGGCATTTCAGCAAGAGGGATAAACCTTTTTAGTTGGGTGGCGAATTACTGTTAGATATTTTTTGCGCACCACTCTGAAATCGGGCACTGACTACAATTTGGTTTTTGTGGCTTGCAGATATTTTGACCATGAGTAACTAAAAGTGTATTAATATCAAGCCAATACTTCACAGGAAGTTTTTCTCTTAAAGCAAATTCTGTTTCCTCAGGAGTCTTTGTTTTGACATAACCCAATCTGTTAAAAATCCTATGCACATGCACGTCAACACAAATCGCAGGTTTATTAAAACCTTTTGCAAGTACCAAATTTGCAGTTTTTCTGCCAACTCCTTTAAATTTGATTAAATCTTTAATCTCATCAGGAACTTTACCATCTAATTCTTCCGCAATTTGACGAGACAGTTCAATAATTTGCTTAGCTTTATTTTCATAAAACCCAACAGGATAAATAGCTTCTGCCAGAACTTCAGGCTTGATTTTTGACATCTCTTCGGGTGTTCTTGCTAACTCGAGCATTCTCAATGTCGCAGGATAAGTTGTTTTATCGTTTGTTCTGAGGGATAAAATACAGCCAATCAAAACCAAATACGGATTTTGAAACTGCTCCATAAGTTCTACAAATTCACTTCTTGGCTGATTCGCATCTTTTAAATTTTGTACAATTTTATCTATCATAGTTCTAATTAGTCTTGCTTATACCCTCGCCCTACGGGAGAGGGCTAGGGTGAGGGGGCAACTATTTTACCCACTTCACTATTTCATCATATACCCCAGAAATATTTTTATCAATTTCTGTATTCCAAAACCTCAATACTCTAAATCCACGATTGTTTAGATATTCAGTTCGTTGTTTATCCAATTCTTTATTGGCAAGCTCATTATGTTGTCCCCCATCAATTTCAATAACCAACCTCTTTTCAATACATACAAAATCTACAATGTAATTGACAATAGGCTATTGGTGTTTAAATTTTAAATTAAATAAGTTGGAATTTCTTAGTAATTTCCATAAAACACGTTCTTGTTTGGTAGAATTTTTTCTTAGAATTCTTGCTATATTAGTATTCTTTTGCATGTCTACCCCCTCACCCTAACCCTCTCCCGTAGGGCGAGGGTACAAGCAAAATTTGTTTTATCATTTTAATTTTTGTACAATTTTATCTATTATAATTTTAATAAATCTTTCTCAATAAGATTAAAAAAATCTTCCGATAAATTAAAATAATCTACAATATTTACAATATAAGACAAATTACTTTTGTCAAAATTTTCTTTTAAGATTTCAATGTCATCTAAATCAGCTGATTTTAAACCTCTTATCATCATATCCAAATCTGAAAGAAAACGAAAATTTCCCTTTATACGTGAGCCATAAAGAAAAAACTCATATTTATTTTTGAATGGTTCAAGAATTGAATTAATAATTTTTAATTCTGATTCCGTCACACCTTTAATCTGCATTTTCTTCCTCTTTAAGTTTTTTTATGAAAACTTCAACATCATTTATAAATTGTGGAATAATTTCCATTAATTGTCTTGATTTTTCAATACTATACTCATGAGCAGTATTATTTCGTTTTTGATAATAATCTTTCCAAGCTTCCCAGTTTAAAGCATAGCCATAGCCTTGCATTAGCCTAAAAATATTATTCACAGATAATTCAGCCTCAGTTTTTCCGAATTTTTGTATAAAAATCTTTTTTGCAAGTTTCCAAGCTGTTTCTAAGGTATACTCAAAACGCTTGACACAAGAATCCGCTATATATTGAAGCAACACAGACTCTTGATTTGATAAGTAATCATTATAAGACTCAAGAAGTGTGTTATATGCATTTTCAAGATTTTTTGTTTCTATCATTATTAAAACTCCTTGTTCTTTATCAAGAATAACTTACTACATTCTTTCAGGTGCTGATACTGCAAGAATATCAAGAGCGTTCTTTAACGTTGTTTTAATTGCAACCATCAAGGCTAATCTTGATTTCATCAATTCTTTATCTTCCCCGATAACACGGTTTGAGTTGTAGAATGAATGAAATTCAGCAGCAAGCTCTTGAACATATCTGCAAATTGTGTAAACTGTTCTGTTTTGAGCAGAAAGTACAATTACTGATTTAAATTCTTCAAGCTTCAAAATCAATGATTTTGCGCTATCTGCGGTTTTTAAAATCAAATCTTTATCAAAGTTTTTGATTAAATCATTTAATTCTGCTTCACTCATCGGAGCTGGTGATTTTTCACCAGTTTCAGGATTAAGTTTTTCCGCTATTGCGTTTCTTAAAATTGAACAAACACGAGCATAAGCATATTGAACGTAGAATACAGGGTTTTCATCAGTTGAACGCTTAGCAAGCTCAATATCGAAATCAAGAGTCATGTCAATATTACGCATTGCCATCCAATAACGTGTTGCATCAATTCCAACTTCTTCAATAAGGTCATCTAAAGTAACCATATTTTTACGTTTGCCCATACGAACCTCTTCACCGTTAATAACAAGGTTAACAAGTTGTCCAAGAAGAACTTCTAACTTATTAGGGTCATAGCCTAAAGCTTCTATTGAAGCTTTTACACGAGCAACATAACCATGGTGGTCAGCCCCCCAAATATTGATTAATCTGTCATAACCACGTCTTAATTTATCAATGTGATAAGCTATATCAGCAGTTAAGTAAGTATTTGAACCATCCGCTTTTTTGATAACACGGTCTTGGTCATCCCCGAATTGAGTTGACTTAAACCACATTGCACCATCTTGTTCGTATAACATTCCTTTTTCAATTAATTCATTATAACTTTCTTCAACTTTACCCGATTTATGAAGTGAAAGCTCTGAATAAAATTCATCAAAATATACTCTAAAATCTTCCAATAAAGCTTTTTGGCAAGCTTCCATTTCTGCTTTTGCAAAATCTGAAAGAGTTTGAGTATCTAAATCAGAAGATTTTTCAACTTTATGAGTTTCTAAAAATTTCTTAGCAACAGGTACTAAATAATCTCCGGGGTAGAAATTTTTTCTTTCAATTTCATCAATCGGGAAATCAATATTTTCGCCTAATTCTTGACCAATTCTTATTCTCAAAGAATTACCAAGTTTTTGAATTTGAGAACCGGCATCATTAATATAAAATTCTTGATGAACTTCATGCCCGTAAAACTTTAATAAATTGGCAAGAACACTTCCCATTGCAGCCCAACGACCATGCCCAATGTGGAAAGGTCCTGTAGGATTAGCTGAAACATATTCAAGCAAGATTTTTTCTGTCGGAACACCTTCCGGACGACCGTAGTTTTCGCCTTTTGTTAAGATTTCTGCAATCGCATTTGCAAGTAGAGAATTATCAATCTTAAAATTAATAAAACCACCAACAACAGATGTTGAATAATTTTTTCCTGAAAGTTCATTAACAATAGCATTAGCAATCATTGGAGGTGCAATTTTCGCAACACGAGCAAGTGAAGATACATTTACGGCAAAATCTCCAAATTCAGGATTTTTAGGCTTCTCAATTATTAAAGCAAATTCATCATTTACTCCCATTTGACCTAATTTACCTTCTGCAACAGCTTTTTTTATTCCATTTTTAACTTCATTTAAGAAAAAATCTTTTAACATCTTCTACCTCTAATATTTATATTTCCAAACCCATTATAAGATAAACATTGTCTATTGCATAGATTTAACCAGTTTATTCAGTATATTTTCCGTTGAATCTTTACCTAGAAGAATAGCTTGAACCGCAGTATTCACCAGTAAATTAATATCTTTTTGACCTTCTTTTTGTTTTAATGCAGGAGAAATTTTTTGAATTTGTTTAGCACTAATTGAACGAGATTTTGCGGTCAAATCCGAATAATCATTATAAAAATCGTCGTTTAAAGCATTTGAATTTGTTGCAATAACATTAGTCAATTTTGCCAATTTCAACTGATTTTCTTCATTTGTTAAATATAAACAAAAATCCAAGGCTTCTTTTTTGTGCTTTGCTCGAAGTGGAATTACAAAATTCATTACAGAAAAATCATTTTGACCAACAGAGCCTTTTATTTGTTCTGTAACGTCAGTTTGAGCATAAATTCTTGGAGCATTTTCTTTAATCATATTTAAAAAATTTGCACCACCTTGATAAAATACAATTTTACCTGCCATATATTGTTCAAGTGCTTCTCTGTGAGTCATTGTAATGGTTTCAGGTGGTATTAAATCTTTTTGATAAAGAGTCTTAAACATATTAAAAACTTTTTGACTTTTAATAGAATTAAAATCCTGAACCTCAGAAATCCCATACTTATTCAAAATTTTAATCATCGTATCATTTTCCGTAATAGTCGGAAGATAAGAATAAGCTCCTGTTGTTTCTTTTATTTTTGCAGAAATCAATGCTAATTCATTATATGTTTTTGGCAACCTAAGCAATCCTGATTTACTAAATAAATCCTTATTATAAATAGTAATAGCACTTGTTGCATACCACGGAATCGAATAAGTTTTCCCATTATATTTCAAAGCTTCAACAATCTCAGGAGTAAAATCGACAAGTTTATTTGAATCAATTTCCTCTAACGTCCCTTTTTGTGCTAAAAGTGCTGAAAAATCAGGATTAAGATTGATTAAATCAGGCGGGCAATCTGTCATAACAGCAGCAAGAGTCCGTTTTTCTCCTTCTGAAAACGGAACATCAATCCACTTAATTTTTACTCCTGAATGAGAAGTTTCATAATTTTGAATTACTTCATTCATATATGGTGCAAAATCGCCCATCTGCAATGTCCAAAAAGTAACTTCTTTATCTGTAGTTTTATTGGAACAACCAACCAATAGTAAGCCTGATAATATCAATGTTATTATTCTTTTCATAAAAAACCTTTTTATTAATATCAATTTAATTTATTTATCAACTCTTCAAATTCCGGAAATGAAATTTTTGTCCACTCAAATTCATTAATAGCAATTTCTTTTTCACAAATCAAGCCTGCAACATAAAAACTCATTGCCAATCTGTGATCACGATAAACTTCAAGTTCCGAATCACCTTTTAAATATTTACCATTTTTACCTTTTACCACAAAACCATCAGGAAGTTCTTCAATATCAACACCAATTTTTTTGAGTTCTTTTACTAAACAAGAAATTCTATCAGCTTCTTTATTTCTTAAATCTTCCGCATTTTTAACTATTGTTTCTCCCTCAGCTTGAGAAGCCAACACTGCAATAACAGGGAGTTCGTCTATCAGTCTTGGAATATCTTCGCCTGAAACAGTACAAACTTTTAAATTTTCTGAATAACGAACTTGAATATCTGCACAAAGTTCTCCTGAAATAACTCTTTTGTTCAATATTTCAATATTTGCATTCATCCTTTTTGCAATGTCCAAAATTCCGGTTCTGGTTGGATTTATCCCAACATTTTTAATCACAAAATTCGAACCTTTAACAATCAATCCCGCAACAATAAAAAATGCAGCAGAGGAAATATCACCAACAATTTTAATATCTTTTGCAACTAATTCACTTGGATAAATTGTTGTTTTAGTATCTTTTGCTTGAATATTTGCACCCAAATAACAGAGCATTAATTCCGTGTGATTTCTACTTAAAACCGGCTCAATATAAGTTGTTTTACCTTCTGTATTTTTATTCAATCCCGCTAGAAGAACACAAGATTTTACTTGTGCACTTGAAAGTTTTGAAAAATATTCAATTCCATGTAACTTTTGACCATGAATAGTAAGAGGCGCATGTCCATCAACAGATTCAATATCTGCACCCATAAGGGCTAATGGTTCGATTATTCTTCTCATCGGTCGTTTTGAAAGACTTTCATCTCCAACAAGTACTGAATCGAAACTTTGCCCTGCAAGAATCCCTGATACAAGACGCATTGTTGTTCCGGAATTTCCGCAATAGCAAACTGCTCCCTCTCCTTGGGGAGAGGATTGGGGTGAGAGGGCAATTTTCTGCGGATTTAAACTTCCTGTTGATGAAATTTTTAAGGTTTTATCATCAATAAACTGAATATTTACTCCAAACTGCTTAAATAAATTTAGAGTCGAATGGCAATCAGCACCGCTTGAAAAATTCCTCACAACACATTTACCTTTAGCAATAGAAGAAAACATAATTGCACGATGAGAAATCGATTTATCTGCCGGAATCGTTATTTCGCCTGTTAATTTCTTAATTTTTGAAACTTTTTTTATCATAATATTTAAATTTATTCTGTCAGGCAATGCCTGACCTACAACTACTCTGCGGTGGGTACGCTTCACTTTACTCACCCTACATTTTGTTTTTGTCAGACAGTGCCTGATCTACTACTTAGCTAAGCCCATTTGCACTTTACTTTTTTATATTATATAGCTTTATTAATTTTATTGCACCTAAAATTTTGCTAAAAATTTAAAGTTTATTTTATAATCCATGCCCATACGATTGTTTTTATTAGAATAGTGTCCGATTCACACCTATTCATTATTACAGAGTTTGTCAAGAGGAAAAACAACATTTTACATGCAAAAATTTTAACAATTTTAATATTGTTGCGAAATGTAAAATGCCTAATTTTATTGAGTTTTAGCAATTGTTTAGTTTTGTTAAATCCTTGAAAATGAATGGGGTTTGATTTATCATTAATTTAGTGGATAAATTTTGGGGAAGAGAATGTTATTCT
>CAZHEI010000025.1:0-21151 GCA_964531425.1 uncultured Vampirovibrio sp.
TTGTACTTATTCCTGAAATCGATACAATCATATAACCTCCTATATTTCTTTACGGTTATATCATTCAAAAACTTTAATTTTTTGAAACAATCTTTACAATTTTTTACAAATAAGTTATCATTAACATGTCGCTTAATACTTTGTAACAAACTAACAAATAAAATTTGTTTTGGGCTTTTATTTAAAATATAATGTTAGAGAATAACAAAGTATGACCCATTATTATAAAAAATTAGGAATTCGGATACTATGAAAAAACAAATATGCTATTTGCTTGCGATGTTTTTCTTGATTTCAACAGGTAAAGCTGTTGCAAGTCCATTTGCCGGAAGTATTGATGCAAATGCGGGTGCTTACGATGCAGGTGCATTTAATAAAATGGAACAATCGCAAATCAACAATTATCAATTGGAAAAGAGTTATGTGCAATCATTGGACCACGTAACAAAAGATGAAAGCATTTACGATGCTTCTGTAGAAGAAAATGTTGCAAGAGAAGGTGTTTTGTACAATCCTCACTTCTTGTTAGAAAAAATAAATTTTGAAGGTAATACTCAAATTGAAGATGCAGAACTTGAAAAACTTGCTTTAGAAGTTTTGGGCGAAGATATCTTCTTTGACGAACTTCTTGAAGTTTGTTCAAAAGTAACAAATTTATATCACGAAAAAGGATATTTGACTTCATACGCAACAGTTCCGCCTCAAAGAATTGTCGACGGTGTTGCAACGATTAAAATCGTTGAAAGTAAAGTCGGCGAAATGAATATTGAAGGCGAAAAATGGACTCGTGAATGGTATTTAAAGCATATTATTATGGGTAAAGCAGGGCTTAGAGAAGGCGATGTGTTTAACGCTAAAAACCTTCAAAGAGCAATGAAAGAAATTAATCGTGAAGATTATGTTAAAGTTCAAACAGAGGTTGAACGTGAAGCTACCGGAGAAGAAAATACTTCTATCACACTTAATGTAAGAGATAGATTCCCTGTAAATGCAGGTATTATGTATGACGATTATGGTCGTTCTTATACCGGTGCACAAAGAGTTTCATTCCTTTTAGGAATGGATAACCTTACAGGTTTGGGTGATAAAATCTATGGAGGAACAATTCTTTCATCAGGTTCAACAGGCTGGATGGCAGGTTATTCACTTCCTGTTAGCTCTTATGGAACAAGACTTTCATTCGATTTTTCAGATTCACACGTACATTTAGGCGGACCATATAAAGGTATGGGAGTTAAAGGTAATGCACAAAGTTATTTCTTTAAATTAACTCATCCGCTTATTCAAACTGCAAAATCTGATTTGTTCTTATATACAGGATATGATTTGGTGAACGCAAGTACAACTTGGAATCCTGCCGGAACAAGAAGTTACTTGTCTGATTATAATTTGAATGTATGGCGTACCGGATTGTATGGTATGACAGATGATGATTACGGTCGTTGGATTGGTAATTTGGCTGTAGATTTCGGTATGGGTGGTACTGACCACATGCATTCAAACAGTGATACTACATTCGTGAAATTCGCAGCAAGTGCAACTCGTGTACAACGCTTGTTCTCAAGAAGTATGGGTATTGTAAGAGTTGGTGGTCAATATTCTCCTAATGAATTATTCCCAGCAGAACAAATGCAATTAGGTGGACCTTATACATTAAGAGGTTATCAACCGGCTGAATTAATCGGCGATTACGGTGTTTCCGGTACTGTTGAATATAGAACTCCTGTTCCTTATTTGGATAGAGTATGGCCTTGGTTAGATGATAGACTTAGAGTCGCAGTATTCTATGATTGGGGCTTTATTGGAGAAAATGGAAACTTGTATAATTATCCACAAAAATTCTTACACAGTGTTGGCTTCGGTAGCTATTTAAGCTTAACAGATTGGCTAACTGCTCAAATTGGTGTAGGCTTCCCTTTCGGAAACGATTACAACGAAAGTACAGCAAGATTTTACTTCTGTGTAAACTCTGATTTAGATAGATTAATTCCATTGAGAAATCCGGAAAAATTATAAAAAGATATTATAAAGAAGGGGATGACCAATAAGTCATCCCCTTCTTTATTAAAGTTAATTGAAAGCGTAAAAGTTTTAGTTTTATTGATTTACGTTTCTATTGTTTAATGCGTGTGTTGAGTTTATTCTATTGATTGTGCTAATTTTTTTAAATAGGCTTTTTAATCACTGTTTCTTATTTAGATTTTTTCTTTGTACTTTTTTTCTTCTTTAATTGCGAGGTAAAGAAGAAAAAAAGTACGAAAAAAAGAAGAAAACACGCATTGTCCTTACGTCTTCACTACGTTCAGCCGTTTTTCTTGTTCGGCTATGCCGAATCTTTTTAGTCTAGCAAATTCGGGCAAACACCCTCAAGCAATGCTCTTCCGTAACTTTTGAATTTTTAATTCATGCCATATAATCCAGAATTGCACCGCCGATTTCTTCATTTGGGTCAAAGTGGCAATTTTTAGGGGGATTGATTGCATTTTGAATAAGCATAGTCCAGAGAGGTCCAAAAGCATCCGGTACTTTTGTTTTGCGATAAATTCCTGCTAAAAAAGTTTGAATGTTGGGGTTTTTAGTATTGTTATACTTTGATAAAACAGGATACAAATCTGCAACCTTTTTTTCTCCTTCATCAAGCATACAATTTAGGATATACAAATCTTCTACAACTTCATCTTCATTTTTTGGATTTTCAAGAGATGATTTTATTACATCCAAATTTTTCCTTTGAGAAACTCTTGTTTCGTCAAAGTTGCAATAATTTCGAGTTGAAGTTGGATACGATACACAGTTTGTCATATTTTGATTTTAACTTAAAAGAATAAAAAATACAAAGTCGCCACAAAAAAGGCTGGAACTAATGGGAAATACAAGGGACAAGGTTCCTTTCTCAAGTTTTTTAGAATTAAAATAATTAATGTTAATCCAAAACCAACAAGAATTCCAAATGATATCCAATTTTGAGTGATTGTTTTATAAAATAATGTTGATAAGATAAACAAAATAAATGTTATACAAATGGCTTTTTGATTATTTTGATACTGTTTGTATAGAAAAGCAGGAATAGTAAATAGTGTTGTGGCAAATAATGTATAAACAAGGATATGTAATAATCCTGCTAATCCAAAACAGGCTCCTAAAGCTCCGGCAACATAGGTATCAGCTTCTCCAAAAGCTCTCCCTTTTGCAAATAAATATCCGCTTCTTGCAATTATTTCCATAATAACAATTCCGGCTAATAATCCATAAATTGAATCTAACAGCAGACCATTAATTAGCCAATTATATAAAATTCCGACTCCGGCTAATCCTATTGCAATATTGCAGTCTACCAATTTTTCCTTTATGTCAGTCATTGTCATAATGAGTAGGGATGAACAAAGTATTATTGAAAATAAAGTTTTCCAGCAAAGCCCAAATTGGAGGAAGCTAAATGCAAACAATCCCATTGTCAAAAGTTCTATTATTGGGTATTGAACACTTATTTTTTCTTTGCAGAATGCACATTTCCCTCGCAAAAAAATATATGATAAAACAGGAATGTTGTGCCAAGGTTTAAGTTTGTTTCCACATTTAGGACATTTTGAAGATGGGAAAATTAAACTTTCTCCACTTAATGAACGCAAAATAACTACGTTGAAAAAACTTCCGAAGCATAATCCGATTATACAAATCCAAAATAGAAGATAATTTTTTAGGTAGGGCTCCATTAGTCTTTATCCTCATATTTGATTTGTAATTTTTCGATTTTATTCTTTTTATTTTCAACAACAAGAGCGGCAATCATTTCAAATGCTTGTTTCATTTTTCTTGATACACCCATTTGCGTAAGTAACATTGCTTTTGCAATTTCTTTTTGTGTCATATCTTGTTTGTAATACATGTCAATTAAAACTTTTTCTTCCGGTGGCAATTTTTCTATGACATCTTCAAAAATAATTCTTGCATCTTCATAGTCCGATTTTTCGGAATAATTTTTGTCAGAAAGGACTTCTTCATAACTTAAGTTCCCACTATCTGTGCTAAAAGCTTCTTCTAATGAAATTGTAGAACGTCTTCTTTCTGCCATTATTGCGAAGTCCACAGCTTGTGGAGTAACATCAAGAGCCATTGCAACCTCATCACTGGTAAGTGATTGAACTTCTTCTAATGTAAGATTTTTGGTAAAATTGTTGATACGTATGGAAAGTTCTTGAATATGCCTTGGAACACGAATTGTGTTGAGCTTGTCACGTAAATAGTGTTTCATTTCTCCAATAATTAAATAGCCGGCATAGACCCTAAAATTGTCATTTTTTTCTTTATCATACCTGTCAATTGCTTTGAGTAAACCTATAAATCCGGCTTGAACCAAATCTTCAATAGGGTCATAAGAACGTCTTGCAATTGTTTTTGCAATATTTTTTACTACCGGATACATTTGAGTAACGATAAGAGCTTTTACTTTATCTTTTTCCTGCTCATTATCAGAAGAATGGTAGATATCAAGCCACTCTGCAATCTTTTTATACATTTTGTCTGTAGGGTTATTTTTTCTCAAAATAAAAACTCCATAGCCTTACAGTATAATATCACAAGAAACACCCTTTATCAATCAGAGTAAACATAAGCAATTCAGTTGCAAAATTTGTGGGTAAGAATTTGCGGAAAAATTTTTAATTTTTCCGCATCCTCATAATTTTATACATTTCGATATCCAATACCTGCACGATATCCGGAAATTGCGTACATAATTGGTAAAGCTGGTTCTATCCACTTTAAACCTGACATTACAGCAACAGTTGCAATATCATCAGTGTGAAGACCTATATCAAGAGCTTCCGGTTTGCGTTCGCTGTAGAGTCCTTTATCTCCTTTTTTGCCAAAAAGAGGATTGATAATTTTATTGCTTATTTGATTTGCAATAATACTACCCCCGATAATTCCGGTTGCTACAATTCCTGCAATCATCCCTAATGCTCTTGGTGTTTTTCCCTTTATGCCAAGTTTTTCTAAAATGGCTAAAGCTACTCCTGCTCCAACATTACATAAAAATATATTCGCAAGATATTGATATGCACCTTCTTTGATTTTATTAGGAATCCTTTCTTTCCAATCTTTTGTTGTAACCATATCTCCTGCTAGTCCACCAGCAATGCCTCCAAGTACAGGAATTAATCCGAGTAATGAAAGTCTACCGATTTCAGAAAAAATTTCTTTGGAGGTTATGTTTTCAGGTTCAGGAATTAATTCTTTTAAAAATTCATCATTTTTGTTTGGTGCGTTGTGTAATTTTTTTATTTCTTTAAAGCTCAAAACTTTTGTTTTTGCTTTATTTAAGATTTTAGATGTGTTTATATCAGTTTTATTTTCTTTTAAGAATGTATCAATAAGTTCTGCATTTGTTTTTTTAATTTGTTCTAAAGTTTTTGTCGGATTTTTAAAAATTTTATTAGCAACTTTAGGCGCTCCGAGTGCTGATAGTATAGTAAACATCATTGTTACACCGGTTCTCATTAAAACTTCTTTTTTTTTATCTTCTTTGGACTTTTTTACTAAATGAGCTGTGTATAAAGCTCCTCCTGTTGCTAATATGTATGGTACTTTTTTTTCAAATTTAGCAACCAAAACCGGCTGGTCAAGAAACTTGCCTGCAATCTTAAAAATATTCATTATTATTTGCCCTATTTATTTATGTATTCGGAAATCTTATTAAACGCATTATCAGTAATAACGTGTTCAATTTTACAGGCATTTTCAGAGGCTTCATCAGGTTCTAAGCCTAAAATCTTTTCAAAAAAAGTTTGTAAAATAGTGTGCTTTGATACAACTCGAGTTGCAACTTCATTCCCAATTTCAGTTAATGAGATTGTGTCATATCTACCATAATTTATGAATCCTTTACTTGCAAGTTTTTTTAATGCTTCTGTAACAGATGCTCTTGAAATATTTAATTCTCTTGAAATATCAATTGCTCGAATATTTTGAGAGTTTTTTGAGTAGTTACAAATTACCTCAAGGTAATCTTCTAAACTTGCAGTTAATTTTTCCATAAAATGAAAACCTCTTGTTAATAACCTTTAAGAGAATTGTAAGGCAAGCCTAACATTTTGTCAACATTTATTTTGTAGATATTACGATAAGCTTGTAGGAGGATGCGGAAAATGTCGAAAAATTTTGATTTTCCAGCAAATTCGTATATTGTTACAAGAAGAACCTTTGTTATATAATTGGTTTGTGAGCTAATGAAATAACTCTATATAAAATTATTCTGGAGAATTTAAAAGTGAATGATAATAAAATAAACGTTTGTATTTCTTGTGATGAGAATTATTCTAAATATGCAGGTGTTGTTATGGCTTCGGTCTTATGTAACGCAGAAGAAAATGATAATATCTCATTTTACATTTTAGATGGAGGAATTTCAGAGGTTAAAAGGCAACAAATGTTGTCTTTAAAGTCCATTAAAAATTGTGAGATTAACTTTATTCAAATGAATCCAAGTGATTTTGATGAATATGCAAAAGTGGGTACTCACAAATATTTGTCAATAGCTGCGTATTATCGTCTAAAATTGGCATCTTTATTGCCGAATGTAGACAAAGTAATTTATTTTGATTGTGATGTTGTTGTTAATTCAAGTTTAAAAAAACTATTTGATGTGGATTTGAGCGATAATTTAATTGCAGGTGTGCGTGATATCAATAAACGGATGTTAAAAAGGAATCCAAATTACGTAAACTCAGGCATGTTGGTATTTAATCTGAGTCTAATTCGTCAAAAAAATGTTGAACAAGAATTTTTAACTTATACAAAAGAGCACTTTGATACAATAAAAATGGGAGATCAGGAAATTATCAATTGTGTATGTAAAGGTCAAATAAAAATAGTTGATGATGAGTGGAATGTTCAATCTTCGAATTTTACAAATCGTTCAAGTTACACAAATTCACCTAAAATAATTCATTTTGTTTCCAAAAACAAACCTTGGAGCGGAAAAAGTTTTTCGTATCATAAAAACTTATATTTTAAATATTTACAGTTAACTCCTTGGAAATTGGATGAAGAAGAATTGGTTAGAAGTTTGAAATCAACAACAATGGCTTATCTAAAACACAGACCTTTATTTTTTATAAGACCAAGATTTTATGAAGCATTATTAAAAACTTATGTATTAAAATTTTAGTTTAATCTAACTTCCGTTTAAATGTCCAACTTGCCAATGACAAAGTTATAATTGCAATTATTATTAAAGGCACGAGGTTGGCAAAAACATCTTGAAATTCCATTCCTTTCAAAAATATTCCTCTTGTAAGTGCCATAAAAAATCTTACAGGGTTTATCCAAGTTAATCCTTGCCAGAACGTAGGCATGTCTTCAATCGGAGAAACGAAACCCGATAATAAAACAGCAGGCATCTGGAATGTAATTACGCCCAAAATCGCTTGTTGTTGCGTTTTTGAAATTGAAGATATAAAAAGCCCGACGCCAACAATTGAAAGTAAGGATATAAAAACAGACACCAAAAATAACCAAATTGAACCCGCAAACGGGACTTTAAAACAGGTTACAACGATTAAGGTCATTACGATTGTAAGTCCCATTGCAATAACGAGTGGTGGAATTGTCTTTCCCAATAAAATTTCAAACGAGGATAACGGACTTACTATAAGCTGGTCAAAAGTTCCCATTTCTCGTTCTCTTGCAATAGAAAGCGCTGTTAATAAAAGTGTTATAACCAGTGCAAGCATTGAAATAATTATGGTCAAAATATACCAGCGATATTCTAAATTCGGATTAAACCAATTCCTGATAACAGGATTTATTGACGCACCTTGTACTCCTGTTATTTCAGAATTATAACTATTAATAATTTGTGTAGCATAACCACCTGCAATTGTTGCGGAATTTGTTTGCCTTCCGTCAGCTACAACAAGAACATCAGCCTTATTTTTTCTTTTTACATTTACCCCAAAATCATTATTGATATAAATTCCGATTTGAACTTTTTGATTATCTATCTTTTCTTTAAAATCTTTATCATTCTTTGCGTAATAAAATTTTCGAAATCTTGGAGAATGTTCAAATCTTGAAATAAGTTCACGAGATTCTACGGAATTTGAGCGGTCTATCAAAACAACATCAATATTTTTGACTTCCATTGTAATTGCGTTTGCAAAAACAAAAAGCTGCAAAAGAGGCATTGCAATAATTATGCCACGAGATTTCGGGTCTTTCCAAATTGTTATAAATTCTTTTTTTATGAGTGCGAAAATTCTGCGTAAATATTCAATCATTTGCCCAGCCTCATATCTGTACTTTTATAGACTAGTGTAAAAAGCAACAATCCTAAAATTGCTAAGAAAAATGCATTTATTAGCCTTACACTATTTACTCCGCCCGCCATAAATTCACTTTCAATAAAAGTTATAAAATATCTTGGAGGAAGAATTCCTGTTAAAAACTGGAAAAATTTTGGCATTGAATTTATTGGAAACATTAAGCCTGAAAGCATAAGAGCCGGTAAAAAACCAATTCCCAAAGAAACTTGGCTTGCAAGAAATTGATTTTTTAATTTAGATGAAATTGTTAATCCGACTCCCAAAAGTGTGAATAAAAACAACGCACTTACAGCAAAGAGTACAAAATAATTCCCTCTAAACGGAACTTTAAAGACTCCAACACAAAGAAAAACATTAAATGCCATTGAAATCATTCCTAATGTGAAGTATGGAATGTATTTACCCAAAACAATATCAATTTTCTTTACTTGTGTGCTCAAAAGAGCTTCCATCGTTCCACGTTCCCACTCACGAGCTACAACAAGCGCTGTAAGCAAAATTCCAATAAGTGTCATTGTAATGGATATTGACCCCGGAAGTATAAAATAATGACTGTTTACGTCCTGATTGTACCAAACTCGAAGTTCAGAATTTACAATTGTAGGAGTAACAAGTCGCCTAAATTTACTTGTATTTAGCCAATTGTTTGCAATAGCAGTTGCATAACTTTGAACATAATTTGCTGTATTAACTTCCGAGCCGTCAGTAATTATCAATAAATCTCCCATTTGACCACGTGATAATTTGGTTGAAAAATCATTTGGTATTATAACAGCTCCCTTAAGTTTTGAGCGTACAATTGCATCAGAAAGTTCTTTTTCATTATCAAACACGATAGAATTTACATATTTACTGTGTCCAAAAGATTTGACAAGAGTCGAAATTTCTGAATTTGAATCATCATTTTTTATTCCAAGTGTAACTTTTACCGAATCCAAATTAATACCATACATATAAATCAAAATTGAGATTAAAGGCAATACAAATGCAATAATAATACTCGATGGGTCACGAATTATCTGTAAAAATTCTTTTTTAATTAAAGCTCTGAGAATTCTCATGTTCTTGCCTCCTCAGATTCTTTGATTAAAGTTATGAAGGTATCTTCCATAGTTGAAGCGAGTGCTTTTTGCTTTAACTCATTCGGTGTTCCAACCGCAATTGCTTCCCCTTTATAAAAAAGACTTATTCTGTCACAAAATTCAGCTTCATCCATAAAATGTGTTGTGACAAGAATTGTAACCCCCTTTTTAGCAAGTGATGTAATATGATTCCAAAATTCACGTCTTGCAATAACATCCACTCCGGATGTCGGTTCATCCAAAAATAAAATCGGCGGATTATGAATTAGAGCACAAGCCAGTGAAAGCCTTTGTTTAAATCCAAGTGGCAAATCTTCTGATTTTTGGTTTTGAACATCTTGAAAATCAAAAACTTCAATAATTTCATCAACACGTTTTTTTCTGTCAAACAAGCCAATGCCATAAGCTGCTGCAAAAAATTCTAAATTTTGTCTTATGGTAAGTTGCCCGTAAAGCGAAAACTTTTGCGCCATATAGCCTAGGTTTGAACGAGCTTTTTCTGGATTTTTAAGGATATCAATTTCCATAATTCTGGCAGTACCTGATGTTGGTTTTGTTAATCCGCACATCATTTTGAATGAAGTTGATTTTCCGGCTCCGTTTGGTCCTAATAACCCAAAAATTTCTCCACGTTTAATGCAAAAAGTATTATCTTTGACTGCATAAAAATTCCCGTACTTTTTCTCCAAATGGTCTGCTTCAACAGGACAAATTAATGTTTCCCCGCCTCTTGAGGGAGGGGCTTGAGGGGTAGAGTTTTTACTAAATATTTCGTTGTAAGTGTAATTTTCTGCTATTTTAGACGGTACATTTTTATATCCGCCCATAAGCTCAATAACTTTCTCTTCGAATTCTTGTGGAGTTGGTGCTAAATCATGAGGCTTTCCATTATAAATACATTTACCCTTATCCAGAACAACTGCCGTATCAAAACTGTGAGCTTCATCTAAATAAGCTGTTGACCATAGAACAGTTGTTTCCGGTGTAATCATTTCACGTACCATTTTCATCAAATCTCTGCGAGAAATTGGATCAACACCGACAGAGGGTTCGTCTAGCAAAAGAAATTCAGGAGTCCCTAAAAGTGTACAGGCGAGTCCCAGTTTTTGCTTCATTCCACCGGATAATGCTCCAGCAAGCCTATCTTGAAATGGTTTAAGAGAAGTGAATTCCAGCATTTTATCAAAATCATACGGTTGATTTTTTAAATCTGCATATAATTTTAAATTTTCAATAACAGTTAAATCTTCGTATAAACCGAATTTTTGTGGCATATAACCTAGGGGTAAATGTGAAGTGTTCGAATTAGACCTACCTGCTTTGCGTAAAGCTGTCGGACTGTATCCTAAAACTTCTATATTCCCGCTATCGGGCAAAAGTAAACCAATAACCAGCCGAATGAGTGTAGTTTTACCCGCACCGTCAGCTCCAATTAAACCTGTGATTTTGCCTTTTTCTATATTTAGAGAAAGGTTGTCAATCGCAGTTAGGTTGTTAAATTTTTTTGTAAGATTACTTATTTTGACTGTCTGCATTTGAATTTAAATCCACTTTAATCGTTACCGGCATGCCCTGTCTTAAGTACTCATCAATATCATCAATATAAACACGAATTCTGTAAACTAAATCAGTTCTCAAATCAGTTGATTGAACCGTTTTAGGTGTAAATTCCGCAACCGGAGAAATATATCCGATTTGACCTTTATAAGCTCTTTTTTGCCCAGTTATAGGATTTATGCTATCTGTGTATACATTAACTTCTTGACCATATTTGATATTTCCCAAATCTGTTTCATTGATATAGGCTCTTACCCAAACAGGTTTGGTTTTAGAAATTGAATACACGATTTGACCCTTTGTAACAGTCGCACCGGGTTCTTGTACTCTTACCATAACAATTCCTTCCTCCGGTGCGTAAATCTTTGTGTAATCAAGTTGATTTTGAGCATAATTTTTTGAAGCAACAGAAGCATTATAATCAGCAATACTCTTATCTCTGGAGTTTTTTAAAGTATCAAATTCTTGTTTTGAAATAGTGTTGTCTTCTACCAAAGGGGCGTTGCGGTTAAATTTATCAATCGCATCATTTTTTAATGCTAAATTTCTGTCAACATCAGCAGTTGCTTTTTCTAGATTTGATTTGTAATCTTTGTTATCTAAAATGGCAACCAGTTCGCCTTTTTTAACACTATCTCCTTCTTCTTTAAACATTTTTTCAATAATACCGCCAACTTGAAAACTCAAATCAACTTGACGAATTTCAATATTTCCGTATAACGTAAGTTCATTAGGGTTTTCTTTTTTGTGAGTCAAAAAGAAAACGGCAGTTCCTACTGCTATAAGTATCAAAACCAGTGCTAAAATTTTCTTTTTCATACCTCACCTCCAGTGACTTTGTATAATGTATAATAATTCACTAATCTTTGATTTTTTGTTTGAGTAGATTCTTTTTGAAATTCTATATATTTTGATAATTCACTTAAGTATTCAGGAGTTGAAATTGTACCTTGTTCATATTTTTTGCGAGAATTTTCCAAATTTTTGTTTTCGTATTGAATTTTTGAGATAGTATTTTTATCAATTTCTGTATCATGCTTAATCAGGCAAAGAGTCGTATTTACTTCCTTTACAGCGTCTAAATCCGTTTGTCTGTATTTTTCAAAAAGTTCTTCATATTTTGCCTTTTGAATTTTTAGATTAGCAATTTTTCTTCCTCCGGTAAAAATATCTTGAGTTGCACCTGCTAAGATTGAAGCAAGAGAAGATTCCCAAGAGAAAAATGTCCCCGGAGCAATTGTGTTAAAAATCCAAAAACCGGTTATATTAAATGTTGGTAAAAATTCTTTTCTTGCTACTCTAATATCAATTTTTGATTTTTCAAGATTTGTTTCTGCTTGCATAACATCAGGTCGTGCAAAAATAACATCGGATTTTATTTCATCAGGAATAATGCTTTGGTACTCAAATGTTTCAAAGTTCCCTCGTTTTAAATCAGCAATACAATTTGCTGATTTTCCGGTCAAAACAGCAAGTTGCATTAACAAAACTTCTTGTTCTTTATGTAAGTTTTCGAGTTCATTTTTTGCAATTTCCAGATTTTGCGCAGAATTGTTGAATTCTGTTTGTGATATAATTCCTCGTTTAAGTTTCTTTGAATTTCTTGCTAAAATTTCTGTATAAATATTGACTTTTTCTTGAACAAGTTTTATTAATTCATCATACTCCAGCAAGTTTGTATAAACAGTTGCAACATCACTAAGTAGAGAAATGTAGATAGATTTTTCTTCATATTTTGAAGCTTCATAGGACTTTTTTTGACTGTAAGTTTTATCTCTGTTTTTTAAAAGAAAATCAGCTTCATAATTTGCCATAAAAGGTAAAACAAAAGCACTTTTCTTTAGCTGAAAATTATCTAATTGAGGCACCTTTATTCCCAAATAGTTTGTAGCTACGCTAAAAGATGGTAATTCCTTAGAGAACGAATATTTAACCTGTTGCCTGTACTGTTCAACCCTATAAGAAGCTTGTTTTGCATCGTGATTATTTTCAATTGCTTCATTGATGTAATAGCATAAAAAATCATCATTAAAGTTTGAGAAAAATTTAAGGTTAAGCTCGTTTCTGTCTATTGCAAAAACAGATTGTGAAATCAGCAATATTAGAAACGTTAAAATTGATTTTCTAAACAATTTCTGCCTCCTTGACAAGTGTATTAATATAGAGCTTTACATTTTCTTTTATGATTTTAATATCTTCTTGAATGAAATCATCTTGCCCGAGTTGGCTAAGTGAAAAATTGTGCAAAATTCTTGGAGAATTAATCTGAGAAAGAATGAAAACAGTTTTAAATATAATTTCTCTGTCATTTTCAGATTTATTAAAAATTGTTCCAATAAGTTTTCTTAGATAAATAAACGCAGGAGAATTGATTGCCAATTTTTCATTCTGTTGAGCTTTTAATAGAAATATCAACATATCTTTTGAAATTTTGTCGGAGTAAAAAAAGTCGATAATTTTATCAACTATTGTTGTTAAAAGATTGATTTGACTTTTTTTATCCAAGCTTGAAGGTTCAAGATTGAAATCAAGAAATGTTTTTGCATATTCTGTTTGCTTTAAAACCAAATCTTCAATAATACCGTTATAGAGTTCTTGTTTTCCGCCCCAAAAATACGAAATCATGCAAATATTAGCCTGAGCTTCTTTGCAAATTTGTCTTATACTTGTGCCATCAAACCCTTGTTGTGCAAAAAGTTTAACCGCTACCTTTAAAATTCTCTGTTTTGAATTTTCTTCATTAATCGTTTTCATAATATTGTTATAAAACAATCGTTTGATTTAGTCAAGAAGTTTGATATATTAAATAAACTAACAGCCTTAATATACTGTATTTAAACGATTCAAAAGAATCTAAAATGGTGTTTAATATTATCAGAATAGTATAAAATTGGAGATAGTTATGGATATATTTGCAGTCATAGGTATGTTTCTCGGGATAGGCTTAATCCTTATCGGGCAAGCAATGGAAGGCGGAAACATAGGACAATTATTGCAAATTACTGCAGCGTTTATTGTACTTGGTGGTACTTCCGGTGCAATTGTTTTGAGTTTCCCTTTTCCCATTTTGAAATCAGCAGTAGGCATGCTTCATGATGTATTTTTCCCTCCAAAGGTAGACTTTAATGCATTGATTACTGAAATCGGTGGATTTGCAACAAAAGCCAGAAAAGAAGGTATTATTGCTCTTGAAAAAGAAGCCAATAATGCTTCAGATTCTTTGCTTACGCTAGGATTGGGAGCCGTTGCCGATGGTACAGATCCGACTCTTGTTAGAGAGATGTTGGAAAATCAGATTGAACAACTTGAAAATAAGGTAAATAATGCCGCTAAAGTTTATGAATCTTTCGGTGGATATTCTCCAACACTTGGTATTATCGGTGCTGTAATGGGGCTTATTCAAGTTATGCAAAACCTTTCTGACCCATCAAAATTGGGGGCAGGGATTGCGGTTGCATTTGTTGCAACAATTTATGGTTTGTTTGCAGCTAACCTTGTTATGATTCCTCTTGGAACCAGAATTAAGTTTATTTATCAAAAAGTATTTTTGTACAAAAATATGATTCTTGAAGGCGTGCTTTCAATTCAGGCTGGTGAAAGCCCTGTTTTAATCGAAAGGAAACTTCGTTCATTCATATTAGAAGACAATACGGAAAATAAAGCTAATGAGTAGAAAAAAGGCAAAACACGAAGATCATGAAAACTTAGAAAGGTGGCTGGTTTCATACGGCGACTTTATTACGCTTTTATTTGCGACTTTTGTTGTGTTATACGCATTAGCTCAAGTAGATGCAACTGATTTTGCTAAACTTGAAGATTCCTTGAAGCAAGCCTTTAGCCAAAATTCATTGTTTGATGGTCAACAAACAATCATGGATGGTAGTAATTCGATTTTTGATCAACAACAAGCGAATTCTTTTATTCCTTCATTGATGGTTGAGTATATTAGTCCAAAATATGAAGAAGATTCTTTTAAAGAAATTGCAGAAGAAATAAAAGAGTTGACTGAAATTGGAGAGCTTGACGGAATTACATCAAAAATGACTGATAAAGGTTTATTGCTAACGTTTGATGATAAATATTTATTTGCTCCGGGGTCAGCTTATTTAGGTGCTGATGCGAGAAAATTACTTGATAAAGTAGGGGTTTTGATTTGTAAAAAATTCGTTTTACACCACATGATTATTGAAGGTCATACTGATTCAAGTCCAATGCATACAAGTCAGTTTCCTTCTAACTGGGAGCTTTCCGGAGCTAGAGCTTGTTCTGTTGTTAGATATCTGATTAGCAGATTTAAGTTTGCACCGTCTTTGTTTTCTGCGACAGGTTTTGCGGATACAAGACCTTTAGAAACTGCTATTTCGCCTAAAGATCCTGCAAACAGACGTGTAGAAGTTTTGATTCTCAAAAACAAATATAAAAATCAACTTGGAAACAGAAAAGATTTTACACTTAATTTAACAAAAGCTCAACAGGATGAAATTCAGCAACAGAGAGAGTTAATTATTAAAAAAGTGGAAGGGGATTCTATTTCACTTGCAGCAAGAAAGCTTCTTAATGATAATAAAAAACGAATTGAGAAACAAAAAAGTGAAAAACTTTCAAGAAAAAATATGGAGCTTTACATAAATCTTGAAAATGAAAATAAAGGTGCTGATTCTGATATGCCACATGTTGAAAAGCGTGTAATAAAATTGAATACAGCGATTCCGGAAGATGAGGATTTCGGATTATGATAACTCATGCAGTAGGTTTATCATTGGGTCCGACTTCGTCTGTTGAAAGTGGAATTGCAGTCAGAGAATTGGCGACAGGAAAACTAATACACATTGATAAATTATTTTCAATGAATGATGTAAATTTGTTTTTTGAAAATTATCCGTCTATTAAGAATTCGGTTATTTGTGTGTCATTACCATGGGATAACACAATGCTGGATGGTAAGTGGAGAGTACTTTCTAAGCCTTATCAAATGATTCACACTTTGGGACATTTCCCTAATACAGACAATTGGATGCAAAGATTTTCTACCAGAGGAAGTGAACTTTTCATGGATTTAAAATCTCAAGGGGCTGATATTAGCAGGTTTGAAGTTTATTTAACCAGACAACGATTAAATCTTTATTCAAATTTCAAAGAACGTTCATCTGCTGATTGTAAATTTTTACAAAATACGCTGAAAACCGAATTTGGTTTTGAAGAATTACCTTCAAACATGATGCCGGTAGCTCAGTTAGAAGCTATTGTCGGGACTATTTTAGCGGAAGAAAAACTTAAAGGAAATACTAAACGTATTTTTGATTTTAAAAATTTGGAAGTTATAAATGTAGCATAAAAACTTTTTTTGTGTTAATATTTGTAAAAATTAATATTTATAAGCGCAATTTTTTGCTTTTACGAACATTAAAGTGAGTGTATCGATATAGTTTTGAAAGGAAGAATCCAATTATGACACAAGTTCCGGCAATAGATGCAAAGTCTGCAACTTATAATGCAGTAAAAATTCAGGTTAATGAGCCAAAAACAAATCTTGTTGAAGGTTTTAAAAGTTCTCCTGATGATAATGGTATTTACAATGCAGTATCAATTGAAGTAAACAGACCTTCTATTGAAACAAACAAAAATTCTAATAGTATTTATAATTATCCTGAATCACAAGGTCTGATTACATCTGATATGGCACCTATCCATCCGGTTATAGTTCCTGAATTACCAGTGTTTCCTGCATACCAAACAAACAATTTTATAAATAATAGAACTCTAGTTAATGCCGAATTTGAGGTTAAAAACAAATTTAACATTCCAAATGATAAAAATTTAAATATGGAAGAAGAAGAAAATCTTGTTCCAGAAACTGTTTCAGAAGAAACCGTTTCTGTTCCGGAACCAAATTTAACGACAGTGGAAGCTGAAAAATCAGATGAATCTGAAGTGTCATTTAATGGTTTGCCTGAAGAACCACAAGGTGTAGAATCAGAAGAATTGCCTGAATCTGCAAAAAATATTGTAGAACCAGAAACAGAAAATGTTGAAGAAGCAGAAGTCGCATTTAAGGGTTTGGCAGAAGATGAAGAAGAAGGAATCCTTCCTGAATCAGAAAAAAATATTGCTGAGCCTGAAACAGAAAGCGCAGAAGAAGTAGAAGTTTCTTTTAAGGCTCTTAAAAATGAAGCTGAATCTGAAATACAAGAAGAAAACCCTGAAACAGTAGATGCTTCATCAAATAATTTAAGCTTTAAGGCAGGAAATGTAAAGCAACCAGTAGAAATCGTTCCACCGGTTGATATTAAACCAGATGTAGATATTCCTAGCGTGATTGAAAATCTTTCTAGTTCTGATTTTGATGTTCAAGCAAAACAAATGGAAGAAATTGCACAGGCTTCAATGGAAGATACTCAAAAAGCTGTTCCTTATGTCGTGACAGAAGTTTTTTCAGGCTTGATTGATATTGTTAAAAAAGATACTTCTGAATTGACACCACCAAGTGAAAAGCAAATTGAAACAAGAAAACAAATAATTGTTAATGAAATCGTAAAAGAACAAGCTAAAGCGGAAAATAAAGATATTAATTCAATTGAATTACCTTATAATATTAGTGAAGAAGACCTGAAAGAAGCTACTAATCTTACATCAATGGAACAAGCTGAAAGAAATAAAGAGTATGCTCTTTATACAATGTCAATTCTAGATAAAGTTTATGTTGATGAAATAGAAAAACATACAGGAAATGTTGTTCCATTAACGGATTTACCTGGGGTATCTACAATTGTTGATACATTGAGATACGATTCAAATTCAGGAATAAAAATTGCAGCAATAGATGCCTTGAGATACATTAACAGACCTGAATACAAAGAAGAATTGAATTCAGTTTTGACTCTTGCAACTAATGACCCAAATCCTTATGTAGCAAGAAATGCAGCTATGGCTCTTGAAAATATAAACTAAAATGCTAAATAGTTATAAAAAAAAGGAATTGTTTCTACAATTCCTTTTTTTTATAACTATTTATTAAAAGCAGGAGGTGGCATCATTGGTCTGCCGTCCGGATGTTCGGCTTGATAACGTTGACGTCCCTCTTTTTTCATTTCTTTAAGAGTTTGTTTTTGTTTTTTTGTAAGAATTGATTCAAATTCTTTCATATTCTGCTTTCTGATTTCATTTGCTTGTTTTTCTAAAGCTTTTATTTCTTCATCAATAACAGCAAGTCTTGCTTCTTGATCTCTAATTGCAATTCTTGACATTTTTACCATTATTGCTTCTTGGTGTTTCATTGCAATTTGTTCCATTACAGGTCGCATTTTTTCATGCCCCTTAATTCTGACTTCACGAGCTTTAACTTTTTGTTTATCTGTTAAACCAAGTCTTTTTTCAAAAGCATTTTCACGTTGTATCCTCACTGCTTGTTTATTAGTTTGATTGTCAGCTGGTAATACTATTGCTTCGGTTGCATTAACTGCTGACATTGAAATCATTGCCATAATTGCTAATACTAAAAATTTTTTCATAAATACCTCTCTATAATAAATCTTCTAATTTTGTTGCAAGTTCTTTTTTAGCGTTGTAAATTCTTGATTTAACAGTTCCAACCGGACATTTTAATTTTTTTGCGGCTTCTTCATACGTTAATCCTTGAATTTCACAAAGCATAATTGTTTCTTTGAGTTTTGGCTTTAAGCTCTCAATTGCATTGATAATTCTGATTTGTCGTTCTCCTGCAATAACTTTTGCTTCCGGAGATTGCTTTGTATCTTTAATAGTTCCCAGCACAATTTCATCAGAGGTTGTGTTGGTAGAATTTTTAAAGGTCGCTGATTTTAAATAATCTTTTGATACATTTTTTGCAACTGTATTAATCCAACTTTTGAAAGAACCTCGTTCTTCATACTTGTCAGCGTTTTTCCAAACCTTTAGATAAACTTCTTGTTCCAAATCTTCGTTATCTTGTTTAGTTATTAATCGTATTATATTTTTTACATTTTGTTTATTTGTTTTTACTAATTCGTTAAAATCCATTAATCCACCATTAAAAGTCCATACGAATCTACCGGAAATCCTAAATCTTCAGCAGATAGAGAATCACCATACATTAGTGCATCTGCAAAATCACTGTCATTTGTTATAACACCAAACGTAGCTGTAAAAAACATAAATAAAGCTAATGCACATACGGCTTTTAGTTTTTTTACACGTTTAGATTTTGCTCGATAATAAAACTTTGTTTCTCCAATTAACTCGGAAACTTTTTTCATTTTTTCGTGTTCAGCACGACATTCAGGACACTCTTCAAGATGCTTTAATAGAGTTCCTTCATCTGAAAATACAAATAATCCTTCGTATTTTGAACATTTGTTATCCATAATTAGTTACCTCTTATATTAGTATAACGAAAAAAGAATTGTTTTGTTCATTTTGAGGATGTAAAAAAAGTCGAAAAATAAAAATTTTTCTCGCAATTTTTTAAATAACAGGGGTTGAAATATACCCCCGCAGGGTATATAATAAAAATGTAAATACCCCAAGGGGGTATTGGCTACAGATAACAAATAGGATAACAAATGGAACACAAACATCATTCATTGAAAAAAGAAATTGTAGGATTAAATAGGATAATTGGGCAATTAGAAGGTATAAAAAAAATGATAAATGAATATCGGGATTGTCCGGAAATTTTGATTCAACTAAAGGCTACTCGTTCTGCAATTCTCACAGTAGAAAAGAATATCTTGTCAACACACTTAAAAAAATGTGTTGTAGAGTCTTTTGATAATAAAGAATTAGCAATGGAAAAAATCTCGGAAATTGAAGAACTTTTTAGAAAGATGCAAAGCTGAGAAGGAGATTTATATGCCACACATACATGAAATTTCAGCATCAAATGAAAGAAAAACTTTTATAGTTATAATATTAACTTTGCTAACAATGTTTGTAGAAATTAGTTATGGTTATTTAACTAATTCAATGGCATTACTTGCAGATGGTTTTCACATGTCAACGCATGCGTTAGCTCTTTTTCTAACTTTTATTGCTTATATTTTGATTAGAAAATTTGAAGGTTCTGCCCTGTTTCCAAATGGAACCGGAAAGATTGGTACTTTAACCGCATATACAAGTTCTTTGTTTTTGGGATTAACCGGATTTTGGATAATAATTGAAGCAGTTCAAAGAATCTTTAATCCTCTTCAAATTCAATTTAATGAAGCAATACTAGTTGCAATTATCGGTTTAGTCGTAAATGGTGCTTGTATTTTGATAATGGAAGGAAAACATAAGCATTCTCACAACCATCGTCATTTTGATTCGCACGGACATTCTGAGGACTATAATTTTAAAGCTGCGTATTATCATATATTGTCTGATGCGTTTACTTCAATTCTAGCAATAGTTGCATTAATAGTGGGTAAATATTTTCATTTATCTTTTTTGGATTCTATTATAGGAATTCTGGGTGGAATAATGATTATAAAATGGGCAATAGGACTTTTAAAAAATACCGTTGGAGAATTGATTGATATGAAAACAAATTTCTCCTAAAAATAGAACACAAAAAAGACTTGTCTTAAATTTTAAGACAAGTCTTTTTATTTAGACATTCTATAAATTATAAAGCTGCTTTAGCAGATTCTACAACAACTGCAAATGCTTCTTTGTCATTTACAGCCAAATCAGCAAGCATTTTTCTGTTTACTTGAATGTTAGCTTTTTTGCAAGCATTAACAAATCTTGAGTAGCTCAATCCTTGTTCTCTAACAGCTGCATTAATTCTAACAATCCACAAACGACGCATATTGCGTTTTGTAGCTCTTCTGTCTCTGTAAGCATACTTAAGAGCTTTCATAACTGCGCAATTAGCTACTTTAAAGATTCTACTTCTTGCACCTTTGAAACCTTTAGCAAGCTTTAATATTTTTTTGTGTCTGTTGCGACATACATTTCCACGTTTAATTCTCATTGTTCAACACTCCTATCTTGAATACTTCTTGTAAGGTAACTCTTTAGAAACCAATTTTTCGTGAGTTTCAGAGATAACAATATCTCCAAAAATCTTACGTTTTCTGGATTCTGATTTGTGTTGAAGCAAGTGACCAATACCTGCATGTCTTCTTGTGATTTTACCTGTGCCAGTAACTTTGTATCTTTTAGCTGCTGCACGGTGAGTTTTCATTTTTGGCATTTTGTGTCTCCTTT